>DUTE01000378.1 GCA_012842235.1 Bacillota bacterium | reverse complement strand
TATCCTCTTTATTCATAGCTCGAACTATCTCTTCAGAGTTCATCTCATCTAAATTGACATAATCTAAATTTTGGCTCTCAGTAACTAGGGCACCAAGGTTTTCTTTCATAGTTAGTCCTCCTTAGGCTTATTAATATCTCTTAATTTTTCTAAAGCTTCTTCGGTTATTTTGGGCTCTATCATTAAAGCTGCCCCTACTGCAGGCTCATGTCTGCATGAACTAATTTCTGCATACGGACAACTTTTAAGAACCTTCTCTTTAAAGGGTGTTATGATATAATCTCCTGCCTTAAAAACACCACCAATAAGGCCAAGAGGAAATTTCTCTTTTTCTAAATTTAGCTTTTTGGCTACAGTTACAACCGAATGCGCTAATTCTGCTGCTGCATCTTCTAATATCTCAATAGCCAAAGCATCTTGTTCTTTGTTGGCAAGCTCTGCGACCTTTCTAGTTAAACCTGCTACCTGTTGACGTATTGGCGGCTGCTCATAGATTATATGGACAAAATCATCTTGGTTTTCACAGGCAAAATAATCATAGACTATCTGATTGAGTTTAGAGGGAATGCTTCTTCCATCATAAGAACGACAAGCCTCAATCATAGCACGTCTGCCAATGTAGTAGCCTGAGCCTTCATCTCCTAAAAGATAACCCCAACCACTAGCTCTTGCCTGTGTACTACCTTTTTTACCGTAAGCTATAGCACCAGTACCAGAGATAACAGCTATACCATCTTTACCTTCTGTTGCTGCCATAAGAGCAATGTAGGCATCACTTTCTAAGATAAAATCCCAACCTCTGCCTTGTAGTGCTTCAGTGATAATCTTTTTATCGACCTCTCTACCTGCACCAGCTACACCAATACCGATTTTTACCTCTGTTAACGAAAGATTTTTCCTAAGACAGAGCTCATAAACGACTGTTTCTATGTTTTTGACAGCTGTTTCTAAGCCTGCACTTAAAAAATTGCTCGGTCCGCTCTCTTTTCTTGCTACTATTTCACCTGATTCATTAATTAAAACACCTAGTGTTTTTGTTCCTCCTCCATCAATACCTATACGCCATAGCATATTGGCCACCTCCAAATTTAGCTGGTAAAAGAACGGATCAACTCTTCAAATAGCACTGCACCACGTTCATTGTAATAACAACAATCTACGTTGTGTTTTTCTGTAGCTTTAATCACTAGATCTTTGACAACATGAGAGAGCTCTGATGTCACAAGGATTACCCTCTGGGACTTTTTTACCCGACTCTCAACCATGCCTTTTTCATCGAAGCCTGGTTGGAAGCAAAAGATTCCTTGTTTTTGTTCAATAATATCTCTAAGCTGTTCTTTAAATCTGTCTCCCCCTACAACAAGAATGGTTTGACCTTTGAGAATAGGTTCTAGTTGTTCTTTATTAGAGGTAGAAGCGTCTGCTATGCGACGTTTTTCACAGCGTTTTCTTTCCTTAGGTGGCATTTCTTGCCAAGTATAATCGTGTGCTTTAATAACACGAGCATAGATTATTTTGTCATTAAGTTTTTGAACCGAACTTAGTTTGGGGAATATTACTGTAACTGGATCTTCTAGGTTACAACCAATAGATTCAAACTCTGCTGGACTAAGCTGCAAATCATAGCTGTAAGTGTTATTGACTAATATCTCATCATCTACTCTTTGTAAAGAACAGACCTGCTCTATATGCTCAGCCTTATTTATTATTTCAAAGCTAATACCTGTATCTGAGTCGTTCTCAATACTATGATTCAAAAAAACCTTTAGGGTATCACCTGTTACAAGATTGTGTCTGAAAATATCCTCTGGTGTAATTAAAAATGATCCTTCATCTGTTCTAACCCAGCCATGGGGACCTTCATAAGAGAATATTCCCTCTAGTTCATAACAAAAAACAATATCATCACAGTCTAAGTCTATATCCACATTCAAAGATACGCTATCTGTGCCAAAATCTATAGCCTCTATCTTTTCTTGCTGAAGCAACGATTCTTCTAAAAGTGTTAAAATATCTTTTCTTTTCTTAATGTCCTTTGCTTCGGAAAAATCTGATAGAAGCTTTTTTTCTTCGAGACGAAGTACTTTAATATAGGCGCTTTCTAGTTCACTAACATCTACGCTTATTTCCTTGGAGATTAATTTCTTTTTTGCACTCTTTTCCTTAAGAAAACTTTCCACTTGCCACCGTGCTTCCCATTTGAGTGCTTCCTTTTGCCATGACTGTTTTTTTTCTAAAAGCTTGCTCAAGTCTTTACCAAAATGATTTGACCTCTCTTGTTGTTTAGAATACTCTTTATTGAGATCTGTTAGTTGAGCTTCAAGCTCTCTATTTTCATCTTTTAACTGTCTTTGTTCATCTTGATAAAACTCAAGTCTTTGTTGTAAATCGTTGAGTTGTTTTTGAAGCGTTTCATTTTCTTTTCGTAGCTCACCGACTTCACTAGAGCTTTTGCCATAATTTACTCGCTCTTCTTTGAGCTTATCTTCTAGTTTTTTCAGTTCTTTTCCCTTTTTTGCAAGCAAACGATCCTTTTCAGATATGAGTTGGTTTTTTTGCTCGATCTTTTCTTCTAATCTCTCTACCTCTCTCTGACGATTATTTTCCTGGGCTTGTTCTAAGCTAATAACTTTAGTTTCTTTCCCTATAAGTTCTTTTTTCTCAATTTGCTTTTTTATCAATTGTTCTATAAGGTCTTTATTTTTTTCATCATTACTTGAGATAAGGGCTAATATGATGATTGAATCACTACACGTTTCTTGCCATTTGTCTATCTCTAACTTTTTGTCTTTTTCGTTTATCGCAAAAAATAGCTCTGGATAGTCTTTTTTTATTGCCTCTAATAAAAAACCAAATCCTAATGGAGACCTTAACCTTGGTAGAAGTTCTTTAACAACTAAACTTTTAGGCGCGTTTTTTAATCGAAAACCATCAACCTGTACCTTTAGGTTTTTTGCTAGTGTAGATAGTCTTTTTTCTGAGAGGTGATCTAGGGCGTCTTCTAGCAATTTTTCAAATTGATTTTGACTTAGGCACGGAAAAGTATCCCTACTTTCTACTACATACTCCGTTTCCCCCATCTTTTTCACCCCATAAATTTTATATTAATCCCTATAATACGAAATTTTGACCTTTCCACCATTAACTCCTTCTTTGATGAAAAAGAGATAAAAAAAGCTAGGCCTTAAGGCCTAGCTTTTCGGTTCTTATTATTTAGAAACTCTCTGTCTGCTCTGTTCCATCTACAAGTGCCACTAATTTTCTCCCATCAAACTTGGCTTCGGTTACTTTTTTACCTGACCAAAGTTTTTTAGCTACTGCTTTTTTCACGTCATAGACTTCTGCACCTTGGTCACCATAAAAGGCAACTAATTCTGCATTGCCACTAACTACAGCCCAATTAATGCCTGATATCTCTGCTGTATAATGTGTTGTCAAGGAAAGATCCCTTACCTCCCACAGTCTTTCTCTCTCTCTGTGAGTGAAAACATAGTATGGCCATTTAGTAACAAGATCATTGCCGTTTACATCATAGACAGCCATTTCACCGATACAGGTATCATTATAACGATTGCCATATCTTACATCATCGATAGTTAACTTGACCCAAGTAGATGGTTTCTTTAGCTTAAAATCCTGAAATTCTTGGCAGTCATCATCAAAGTATACTACCTGTTTGTTTCCGCTTGATTCTTCGACAATTAAAGACATAACCGCATTATTTTGTTCATAGCGAATAGGCCACATCTTCGCATAGCCATTGACAATCTCTAAAGAACGAATCTCAAGACCACTTAAGGTTTCAACCTTAATCCACGAACCAATTCCATCTTGATCCCAATCACAAGGATATGAATCAAAATCCCACTTAAAAGTCCATGTTGTCACGAGATCTCTATCTGCTAATTGTGGCAAAGGAAAATCATTTTGAGTATCGTAGCGCTCTGGGGTAGAGATAACAAGATCAGGAAAGATCATGACTGTGCCTTCTATGGCTAGAGCCAAGGAACTGAAGGCCAAAACAATCAACATAAAAAACCACAGTTTCTTATTCATTGCACTCATATCCCCCTTAAATAATATGTTGATATCACTATTCAATATTGCTTTAAATTTTCCTTTTTATTCATTTATATATAATACTTGTTGAATCTTCATCCTTTTGGTTGTCTTTGCCACTATTCAGTCTTTCTCTACTGCTTCTATAAAACAATCACTAAGCATTTTAAGTTTAAGCTAGTTAATCTAAGTCAAAATCATTTTTTGCCTTTTACTAGCTAGTTTCCAACTCCATGCCCTTATCCTTCTCTAGAAGAAGTGGTGCTGTTTTTTCAATTAAAATTAGTCCTAAAGGAGCTGTTAATAGAATGCTAACTACAGCTACAGACAAAATAATCTTTCCTCCTAAAACACCTGCTGCTAGCGGTAGTGCACCAATAGCCGCCTGTACAGTTGCCTTTGGCATATAGGCTATAGTACAAAAAAGCTTTTCGGAAAAGCTCAATTTCGAACCAAGTAAAGCTAAAAAAACACCTACTGACCTACCTAAAAGACCTATAGCTACAACCAAAACACCAACAAGGCCTGTATTTAAAGCTGTTTTTAGTGGTAGTTCTGCACCGACTAAAAAGAACAAAACTAAACTTGCAAATACCCATACTTGTTCTAACTTGCTAGCTAAGACTTTTGCTCTTTGGATATTAGTTATCTGAATGACAAAACCCATGACCATGATAGATAGCAAAGATGCAAAAGAGATCACCTTAGCTAGCGCTGTTAAGACTAAAGAAACAGCCACAACAACTAGGAGTTTTTCACTAGAACAAAGTTTTTTTTGCCCATATGAAAAAATCTTATTTAACACTAAACCTGTTCCTATGCCTATTAATAGACCAAGAACTAAGTTTTGCAACAAAGAAAGAAAGGTTAAACCAATACTGACCTGCTGACCTTGATAAGTGTTTAATAGTAAAGAAAAGATCGTGATAGCAAAAACATCATCAACACTTGATCCCGCCAATATTATTGTCGGGATACCTTTATTTGTTCCTAAGCCTTCTTTTTGTAGTCGGATCATAGAGGGAACTACAACTGCAGGTGATACAGCCGCTAGAATAAAGCCAAGAAGACCTGCCTCTAAGCTTCCTAGTGGTAGTAGATATGGTGCAATAAAAGTTACTGTAAGCCCTTCTAACAAACAAGGCAAAAAACTCATTAAAATCGCTCTCCACCCTGCTTTTTTTAACATCTTCTTATCTAACTCTAGCCCTGCTCTAAGCAAAATGACAATAAGGGCTATAAGACGTAGATCTTTTGAGAGTAACAGAAGTGTTGGTCCAAGTAGATTTGCTCTGTTTACCAATATACCAGCAACCATTATACCGACTAATCCAGGAAGCCTTAGTGCTAAAGCAAGGTGTTTACCTAAAAGTCCAAATATGATCATTAGGGCAATGTCTAAAAGCATCTCTTTTTCCTCCTAAAACAAAAAGCTTCTACCTTAATCACAAATGATTGCACCACAAGTGATTAAAGTAGAAGCCATTAGCAATATTGCGGTTTGGGAATCCCCCAAGTGAGCTTCATCACTCTATAAAATTATGTAGACAAACTTAATTATACAGTAGAAAATCAGCCTGTCAATTATTTTACTATTAAACACTAGCTCGGTAACAGATAACAATTATTAAATACTAATTAAGAAAACCACTAAAAATGGTAGTCCTAGAGTTTCCTCTAGGACTACTTGACTTTTTTCTTACTTACTTACTTTGCCCAAACAAAGATTTCCGGGATCATGACCCAGACACCACTAACTAATTCAACATTTACTCTAACATAACGTGCTTCTACTTCAGCAAATTCTGCAAACCAATGATGGTAAGTCTCGTCTTCTTCTTCTTCTGGGTAGCATGTAAGATCGGCAATCTTTTCGAATTTATTGCCATCTAGAGAGATTTCAACTGTATAACCCTCAGGAAGACGTACACCTGAACACATAGAAAGCATATTAAGAACTTAGACACCGACTATCTTCTGTTTTTTGCCGAGATCGATTTCAATTTCAGCAAACTCTTCTGAGCTATTAAAGCCTGCCATGTTGCCCCAGCTCCAGGAGTAGAGGCCATCTGTAATCTTAACCATATCTTCGTCGGCATAGCCACCACTAGGTTCTACTGTGTTGTAATAGTAGTCTTTACCTTTGGCTACATTTTCGTAAGGGATATCGATACCTGCTAGATTTAATGCCAAAGAAGAACTCGCCAATAAAGCAACAACCATGATAACTGATAACCATTTTTTCTTCATTGGCTTCATTGTAAAATGAAGTTGAACTAAAAAAGATCCACAGTGATCGATTTCCATGTTAGGATAGTTTTGTCAAGAAACAAATCTAACAGGGGGCACAATCACTATGGATCATAATGATCATACCACTAATAACCTTAAGGGCAAACACCTAACTTATGGAGAACGGGTAAAAATCGAAATTTGGCTAGAAGAAGGGCATAACCCATCCTGGATAGCAAAAAAGCTAGGAAGAGCTAAAGGTACAATTTATGCGGCAGTAAAAAACGGAATGACAGAGCAGATACGCCAAGGGAAAAAAGAGATGGTTTATTTCGCCGACCGTAGCCAAGCAGTATACGAAGAAAACCGCAAAAACTCTGTAAAACCCTTCAAATTGCTTGAAAGCTGGGAATTTGTCCAAACTGTTTGTAAGATCATGAAAGAGAAAAACTGGTCTGTTGATGCTGCTGTTGGCAGTTTAAAAAAGAATGGCAAATTTATATAGTTGTACATGGTTTTGGTACAGACAGTTGATTTGTCGGCAAATTTGCCATTCTTTTTCAAACTGCCAACAGCAGCATCAACAGACCAGTT
>DUTE01000377.1 GCA_012842235.1 Bacillota bacterium | reverse complement strand
TCCGTTATATAGACGAGATCTAGATTGAATATTACGATACCAAGTACAATCGTCTCTATTCTCCACTGCGTATTTTATATCTCCACTATGAAAGCTTAGACCTGATGCATAACAACGCTCTAATAGTTCAAGCCCCTCTTCTTGAGAACGTATGGTATAGCCTTTGGGGATTTCAACTTTTGGTCTAGATTCTTCTATCTTATATCGCCACTGATGTTCTGCTCCTTTTTCTTTGGTATAACCACGTTTTTCTAAAACTGACTGTCGTAGCTTATTTTGTTCCGGTGCCCATATACGTAGACTTCTAGATCCATTTGGTCCAAAAGCCTTAAGCCGCTTTTCAGCAACAGTAAGCATTTCTTCTTCAAGTTCTAAAGTACCAAAGTTAGGGTTTATTGAAAAATGTGCTTCACCATAGCCACCATCTGGCATTAAAAATGCTACGATTTCTCCCTCTACTTCCCAAAGAAAAGCAATATCTTCTAAATGTAAATTAGCACAATTAAGACAACTATGCCAACGAGCATAATCGAATCTAGCCACATGCCAGCTACGTTCATACCTATTATTGATTAAAAATACTTGCCGAAGAAACTCTCGCATACGCCAGTAATCATCTTCCGTTTGATAGGGACGAAAGATTGGTTTCATAAGCTTAGACTCCTTTACTAAATAGGACATTAAACTTCTTCTCAATTAATATGCTATAAATTGTAAAGTTAGAGTCAATTGAAGTTCAAAAATTCTAAACAACCCCAAGAGGTTAAAACGCTAAATCATTAGGCTAAAATTAAAACCACTAGAATTTTACTTTCTAAGAGCTTTAATACATAAGTCGAGTTTATTTCAACAGCAAGATCAGGGGTCCACCTAGATATCAAGGTGAGTTGGGATTCGGTACAGACAACAACACCTAAAACTCTTCTGTTGTTCTTTTTTTGCCTTTCTACCCATTTTTCTTGATCAATCTAAGATATTTCAACTTTCTTCGGCAATTTTGCTTGTTTTTCGCTGAGCCATGACGAGCTTGTAGTATATCCCCTGTTTCTTCAAAAGCTCAACATGAGTGCCTACTTCTGCTATTTTCCCTTTGTCTAGAACTATAAGGCGATCAGCACTTCTGAGGGTTGATAACCTATGGGCAATCGCTATGGTGGTGCGACCCTCGACAATTCGGTTCAAGCTATCTTGTATAATAGATTCTGTTTCAACGTCGAGTGAGCTAGTTGCCTCATCTAGTATCAGTATGGAAGGATTTTTAATAATGGCTCTCGCTATAGCAAGCCGTTGCCTTTCACCACCGGAGATGGAGTGGCCGTTCTCCCCTATTATTGTGTTATAGCCATCGGCAGTTTGCATAATGAAATCATGAGCATTAGCAGCTTTTGCTGCTGCAATAACCTCTTCAGCTGTCGCTTCCTGTTTAGCATAAGCAATATTCTCATAAAACGATCCAGCAAAGAGGAATGTATCCTGGAATACTACACCTATATTTTCATGGAGATACTCAGGAGACATATCCTTGAGATCGACTCCGTTTATACTGATTTTGCCCTGAGTTGGATCGTATAGACGCATAAGTAGGTTTATCAGTGTTGATTTTCCTGCTCCCGAGCGTCCGACTATACCAATCATCTCACCTGGCTCAATATCAAGGTCTATTCCTTTAAGCACAGGTTCATAGGACTTATAGCCAAACGAAACTTAACAGGCCGGGTGTCGT
>DUTE01000376.1 GCA_012842235.1 Bacillota bacterium | reverse complement strand
CGTCGTTACATAGAAGATGCCTCAATTGCTGGTGTACCAATCTATCTAGATCACGGAAAAGTTGGTATTTTGGAAGAAACAATTACTGAGACAGGCTATTTAAATACTTCTGAAACTTTTCTACTACTCTTATCCTTAGATGCTTTAAAAAAGAGCAACTCTGATCCAGAACTATATTATCGAATGGCTGAAGCTGTAACCCGTTATTCTAATGAGCTTACACTAAAAGAAGCTGTAACTTTAACAAGTAGGGTTAAAATATTTCCAGCCTTAAGTGAGGAGGTGTCGTCAGATCCTAAGGTCCTAGAATCAATAATAAAGGCATTAAATGCTAACCGTGCTATTGAATTTACTTATCAAAAGCCAAACGAAAAAAAGGAAATAAGAAAGGTAGATCCGTACTATTTGTTTTTCAAAAGAACAGATTGGTATCTAATTGGTAACTGCCATCTGAGAAAAGAATTAAGAATATTTCGTGTAGGGCGCATGGCAAATGTACATCAGCTTTTAGAGACATTTGTTATGCCTGATAATTTATCAATTGAAGAATATATGGGAGATGTTTGGGAACTAGAAAAGGGAGATGAATTTGATTTAGAGATTGTTTTTAATTCAGATGTTGCTCCCATTATTATGGAAACAAAATATCATCCATTAGAGAAAAAAGAACTTCTATCAGATGGAAGTGTCTCTTATAAGCTTAGATGTAGTGGGAAAAATGAAGTATTTAGATGGGTTCTTTCTTTTGGTGATAATGCTAAAGTTATCAAACCAATAGATTTTTGTCTGAATATGATTGAAATAGGTAGATACTATTTAGATACTTATCGCACATAAAGTGAGGTGTAATTATGCCACACAGTATTCTTGTTAAATTTGTGCCCACTGAATCCCGTAGTTTTGATGTATCATTAGGTCAACAAATACATGCTTTATTTCTTAATACTATACGTAAAGTCGATCCAGATCTTTCCCAGAAATTACATGATGAGAGTGCAGGAAAACCATTTACTGTTTCTTTGCCTGTTAACAAAAAAAGAAGGCCTATATCAAATTTCATTGCTGGAGAAGAATGTTTTGTGCGCTATACAGTTTTTTGTGATGAGATTTGGGAAATTTTTCCACAGATTATTTCAACCTTTTGTAATGAAACAATGCATATTTCACACACAGAAGTAAACGTAGTTAAGGTGTCATTTACTCCCAATGGGGGTGGTGTAAATCCAAGTGAGGATTTCCGCAAACTAGCCAATTCAGATCCTGCTTCAAAATTTGAGCTAACCTTTGTTTCACCTACGTCTTTTAGGTTACAGGGCCACTCGTTTATTTTACCGTTACCAAGTCTAATGTATTCTGGATATTTACGGAAATGGAATAGATACTCTGGTTATGAGATTTCAGAAGAGATACTTACAGATATTGATGAGCGTTTACTTATTTCTCGAGTTAACCTGTCTAGCCAAGTTTTACATTTCTCTAATTACTTTCAGATTGGTTTTACTGGACAAGTTATGCTCAATGCATCTGACTATTCCTATAGAGAACGCCAGATGCTAACAACACTGACAAAATTTGCCTATTTTTGTGGTACAGGACATAAAACTACTATGGGTATGGGTCAGACAAATGTAAAATTACTAACATAGAAGGGGACATTCTGTCCCCTTTTTACATAGCCAAAGTTCCTTTGCCACTAGGAACTATATAAAGGATGTTTACTTCAAGGCCAGTTAAGGCATCGAGATAGACAAGAAATTCTTCTTTAGTGTTTTTAAGCTGGGCTTTGATTTCATAGCAAAAAGCCTCTGTGGTGGTTGTCTTTGGTATTACAACTAATTTTGAGGTGGTAGGTGTAAGCTCATCGGAAAGAGCTGCTTCAGCTTCAGATTGGCTGATAACCGGTGGCGGTAAGTTGCGATTTCGATGATTCATTATGTAGGAGATAGCGTCTTGGGCTAATATTTCGCCATTATCGAGAGCTACCTCCACCTTAATTAGATCAGGATAGAGAAGGACGCCATTTTCTTCAGGGACAAAGGGGACTACTAAGGTGTGGCTTTCAACTAGCGTATAGGACGTTTCTAGTAGAGGGAAATTTTGAGCTTGGACAAATGCTTTAGCTTTTTTTATAGCATCTTCAATGGAAATTTTTGTTTTGTCAATGTTTCGGGCATTTAGAAACTGAAGAACAAAACCTCCTTTTTTGGATACATCAACACGGATTTGTCCATTTTTTGATGCAAAACTAAAGGCAGGTATTTGGCCTTTTACTTCCTCTTCAAATTGCAAGTCCACTTTGTTACCGGTAGCAGATTGAGCTACCTTTTCAGCGATTCGCTCTGCTTCTTCTTTCGAGATTTCACTACCGACAAGGCCTTTAGGTGTTAGATTCTCAAGATGTTCAGAAAAAGGCCCATCATATGTTAGAGATGGAACTCTATCTAGTTCATCGGAAATAAGTTGAAATCCATCTTTAAAAGCTGTTGGTTGAGTCGGGTTTTTTTGAGTTTCCTTACTTAAGTCGTCCCAGGTTAATTTGCCTACTTCGGCTTTTTGCTGTATATCTTCTAATTGCTTACCAAGGCTTTTGGAATTGTCAAAAAGCGTTCGCAGAGTCTCTTTGTCAGAATTTGATAAAGGGGTTATGGCAGAAGTTCGAGCCAAAGAAAGTGTGTAGTCACCTAATTGGTTCAGAAATTGGGATGTTCTAAGCAACATATTAAGAGGTAAAGGCATGTTATTAAGATATGCTTGGGCAGTAAAAGAGTCACGTGTTATTTGTGCCAATGATTCAGCTCTTTGTGATTGGGAAGAAGAAGCAAGAACCTTGCCAAGGTTTATAGTGACTGCATCTACATTAGCACTTAATTCATAGAATGATTTAGAATATTGATTTGCTAGACCAATCTCAGCCATCTTACGGCCACTATACTGAGTGTAAGAAAAATAGGCTAGAGCTAGGAGAAGAATAGCTAATATTACATATCCTGCTTTACTCATTTTTTAACCTCCTAACGGGCAAAGACATGGTTGCCGATCCAGCGGACAATTTTACGGGTCCAGATCCATGGGCTAACTCGTTTAGATGGATTCCAGAAGAATGTACATCCATAAGTAGGGTCCCAGCCGTTAATAGCAGCTCTAGCTGCAGAGTAAGCTGTATTTGAGGGGGTACGTCGCCAAATTAGACCATTAGAAACAGATTCAAAAGCTTTAGGTTGATAGACTACACCAGCAATGCTATTTGGAAATTTAGAACTTTTCACCCGATTGAGTAGCACACTACCTACAGCAACCTGGCCTTCGTATGGTTCCCCTTGTGACTCAGCCGCTATAACTCGGGCAAGGAGATCAATATTTCCTGAATAGCGCTGAGGACTTGCATAGGAAGGAGGTTGCCAGAAAAACAAAAAAGCAGATAGAGTCAGAGCAATTACCGCCAAAATAATCTTTAAAATTTTGTGCATATTTTTTCCTCCTTGACAGTTATAGGATTTGTATTTGAATAGTAGATATACTGTCAAATCATAGTGTGCCATAAAAAGGAATTATTAATTCTAAAAGGTTAATAGCTAAGCTTAAGGAACTTTTATGCGAGGGTGATTTTAGTGGAAAAAATTATTGAAGTAATTGGTGTAGATATATCTCAAGATGGTGAAGGTATTGCAAAAACTAAAGAGGGTTATACGGTTTTTGTGCCTTATTTGCTTCCAAGAGAAAAGGCGATAGCTAAATTAGTTCAAAAAGGTAAAAGATTTGGTAGAGCTGAGCTGGTTGAGTTGATTGGAAAATCGAATAATCGTGTAGTTCCTCGTTGCTCAATTTACTCTGAATGTGGTGGTTGTCAGTTACAACATCTAGATTATAAAGCTCAGCTTTTATGGAAGGAGAAAAAGGTAAAAGACAGTTTAAGCCGTATTGGTGGCTTAGTTAACCCTAAAGTCATGCCTATAGTAGGAATGGATAATCCTTGGTATTACCGAAATAGAGGGCAATTCCCTGTCGGCAAAGAAGATGGAGAATTTTTTTGGGGTTTTTTTGCCCCAAAGACCCATAAAATTATCAGGACCAATGAGTGTCTTATCCATCATGAGTATATAAACGAGGCTTTAGAGGATTTAATGTTTCAACTCAATCAATCTAGTTTTCATTTCCCAGAAGATACATTAAATCATCTTGTTGTTCGCTGTGGTGTTAATACACAAGAGGTTTTAGTTACCATGGTTCTTACAGAACCACTGTCTAATTCTTCTATTCCC
The DNA here is from genome assembly GCA_012842235.1 of Bacillota bacterium. Taxonomy (GTDB): domain Bacteria; phylum Bacillota; class DTU065; order DTU065; family DTU065; genus DUTE01. The sequence continues at coordinate 306 of DUTE01000376.1, read as the reverse complement.
ATAAAATGCAGCGATATTAAAAGAGCTGTTGGCATCATAGAAAATATTAATCAATCTAAAGGTTTCCGTGTTTTAGGTAAAAAAGAAAGAACCCTCTCAGGAAGATCATATCTTGAAGAGAGTCTTCTTAATCTAAGATTCTTAATATCATCGCAATCATTTTTTCAAAACAATACCATTCAGGCAGAAAAACTTTACCAGAAAGTTTTGGATTATGCTAATGCTGAAGGGAAAAAAGTTCTTGAACTTTATTCGGGGATTGGAAGTATCAGTTTGTGTCTTGCTCAAGAAGCCAAAGAGGTTATT
>DUTE01000045.1 GCA_012842235.1 Bacillota bacterium | reverse complement strand
TGGCAAATAGGTGTATTTAGATAATACATCTTCTCTGATCCAGACTATACTGTCGGTAATGGAATTGCACCATTTCTGCACAAGTGTGCTTGCGGACTATACCGCCGGTCGGGAATCTCACCCTGCCCTGAAGACATATATGTTCAAGTATTTAATTAAGTACTATCTCATAGTATAGCACTTTCAAAAACAAATTTAAATGCTTTAATAGCAAAAGGTAGCTAGACTAAGTAGAACAAGACAAAAAGTTGTTAAATCTATAGATCTTAGGGTGTTATTGGTCTTGCTTAAGTTAGCTCCTCTAACAAATATTCGTTAGTAATTGTTTTAGTAGATAATTAACATTGAAAAAGGCAAAAGTTATCTAAATTAGTGAAGGCTATTGACACTAAGCCTATACTGTGGGACAATATACAAAATTAATAAAAGGCTAGAGGAGCGGTAAGCATTAGTACCTAAAAGAGGCGGCGGCCTATGATTTTAGGGAAAGGGGAGTATCGCCGAAGTCTAATTGAGGGCACTCTATTAGGCTGGTTAGTCAGTGAATAACTGTCTAACTGTCACTTAAACTAAGTGATGCGCTAGCCTGTTGGTCTATTGAGGTCGGCAGGTTAGTTGCCGGCTTTTTTTAATATTTTGGGGGTGAAGTTTTTGTCTGTAAAAGTTGGTGTAAGCGGTGCAGGTGGCAAAATGGGCAGAGAAGTTGTTAGAGCTTTAGCTAAAGAAGAGGATTTAGTTTTAACTGCAGCCTGTGATCCTGCTTTTTTTAGTGAAGATGCTGGCCTATTGGCGGGCTTAGAAAAGAACAATGTGATTATAGATAAAAATTTGAAGGACGCGGTTCGCAAGGCAGATGTTTGGGTGGATTTTACAAGACCTGATATGGTCAAAGAAAATATTGCTATCTCATTAGATGCCAGAAAACCGATAGTAGTTGGAACAAGTGGTCTTAGCGAAAGTTATGTATCATCATTAATTACCAATGACATAGGGGTTTTGGTGGTACCTAACTTTGCAATTGGAGCTGTATTAATGATGCAGTTTGCTAAAACCGCCCACAAATTTTTTCCTAATGTGGAGATAATCGAGTTGCACCATGATCAAAAAATCGATTCACCTTCAGGTACAGCTGTAAAAACAGCTGAACTTCTTGGTGCAAGTGAAATAGGGAAAAACGAGGGACCAAGGGGCCAAAATAATGATGGCATACACATCCATAGTGTGCGCTTACCGGGACTTGTTGCTCATCAAGAGGTTATTTTTGGCGGCGAGGGACAGCTTCTAACTATAAGGCATGATTCTTTTGATAGAATTTCGTTTATGCCTGGTGTTATTCTTGCAATTCGTGAAGTGCTTAAACTTAAAGGGCCAATTTATGGTTTAGAGCATGTTTTAGGACTGTAACTTTAAGCCTTTGCTGGACATATGATATTGTTGCTCCGGCAAAGGAGGAAATGAATGTGGTCAAGGTTGTCTTTTTAGGTGGAGGAAAAAGAGAAGAGATCTTGAAAGAACAACTTTCGAAAACTTATGAGATTGTCACTATTAATAATGCAGATGATCTAATTCGAAAAAAAGGCGAGATAAGATTAGGCCAAGTATTTATAGCTCCAGTTAGTGGAACAGATCAAGAAGGTCTAATAAGGGAAAGTATAAGCCTTTCTTTGATTGAGGCTATAGGATATATGTCCCAAGGATCTACTGTTTTAATAGGAGCGGCTAACCAAAAAATTAAAGACCAAGCAAATCGTTTTGGTGTTAGACTTGTCGAATTGGGACAACTTAACGAATTAGCTTGGCTTAATGCTATACCTACTGCTGAAGGCACTATTAGTACTTTGATGCAAAAACTGGAAACAACTATTTATGGTGCTAGAGTGCTTATTACTGGTGCAGGCCGGGTAGCTCTAACACTTGCTATACGACTGAAAATGCTTGGTGCTAATGTTTTGCTTGTAACAAAAAACAAAGAAGAGGTCGCAAGAGCAAAAGCTTTGCTTATACCAGCAACTAGGTTTGGTTGCACTTTTGGGGAGTATCCTATTTTGATAAATACAATACCTGTAGCAATAATCGATCATGAGTTTTTAACAAACAACAAGGTCTCTCTCTATGTTGAGTTAGCATCAACTTCAGGGCTTGTAGACGACGATCTAGATAACGATATTGAGTACCTAGTTCTTCCTGGGATTCCAGGAAAATACGCACCTAAAGAGGCAGGAATCTATTTAACACAAATAGTACCTGAACTTATTGAAAATATATTTCCAAGGGATTAGCCGGAGCAGAGGAGAGAATAATGTTGAAGTATTCTGGCCTAAAGATTGGCTGGGGCGTAACAGGCTCTTACTGTTCTTTAACTCCCTTCTTAGATGCTATTAAAAAAATAAAAGACGAAGGTGCTGAAATACATGCCTTTGCTAGTCCAATTCTTTTTAATACTAACACCCGTTTTGGTCTAGGTGATCTGTGGCGTGAAAAATTAAAAGAGATTTCCAATGGAAATCTCATTACTAATATAAGTGGGGCAGAACCATATGGGCCTAAAACCCCCTTAGATATTATGGTTATAGCTCCTCTTACAGGCTCAAGCATGGCTAAACTTGCTTCTGGAGTAACAGATACACCTGTTTTAATGGCAGCAAAGGCTACCCTTAGGAATGATAAGCCTGTTCTTTTAGGTATCTCTACTAATGATGCTTTGGGGATTAATGCAGAAAATTTAGGTAAGCTTCTGAGAACAAAAGGTATTTATTTTATTCCTTTCAACCAAGATGATCCCCTGAATAAACCTCGCAGTTTAGTTGCTAAAGCATCACTTCTTGCCGACGCAGTTTTAGAGGCTCTTAAAGGCAGGCAAATCCAACCATTAATATATTGAAAGACTACAGTTAGGAGGATAAGAATGAAAAAGGTCAAAGTGGCTGTGTTAGGTGCTACAGGAGCTGTAGGCGAAGAGATCTTAAGTCTTCTTCTGGAGAGAGATTTTCCGTATTCGGAGATAGTAGCCTTAGCTTCTAAGAGATCAGCTGGAAAAAAACTAAAGGTAAAAGATCAAGAATTTATTGTCCAAGAGGCGACACCAGATGCATTTGAAGGAGTAGATATTGCTTTCTTCTGTGCAGGCGGCAGTGTCTCCAAAGAAATGGCTCGGGAAGCTGTAAAAAGAGGAGCCGTGGTCATAGATAACACCTCAGCATTTAGAATGGATCCTGATGTTCCTCTTGTAGTACCAGAAGTTAACCCAGAAGATCTTAAGTGGCATTCTGGTATCATTGCCAATCCCAATTGTTCTACTATCATCATGCTTGTAGCATTAGCTCCTTTAGAAAAGCATTTTGGCCTTTCGCGAATAATTGTCTCAACCTATCAGGCTGTTTCTGGGGCGGGAGTAAAAGGCGTGGAAGAGTTAGTTACACAAGTAAAAAATCCGAATGCTAAAGCAGAAGTTTTACCTGTTGCTTCATTGCCAAAACATTATCCTATAGCCTATAACCTGATTCCTCAGATTGATGTCTTTGATGCGGATGGCTATACTAAAGAAGAATGGAAAATGGTGAAAGAAACGCAGAAGATGCTGCACCGTCCTGAGCTTGGTGTAACAGCTACGACTGTTAGAGTCCCAGTTGTAAGATGCCACTCTGAATCGATCTATGTTGAACTAAACAAAGACTTTTCTCTAGATGAGATTAGAGACGTACTATCTAAAGCAGAAGGTGTTGTTGTTTTAGATGACCCCGAGAATCAGCTTTATCCTATGCCGATTGATATAGAGAAGAAAGATGAAGTTTATGTTGGCAGAATTAGACGTGATTTAGTCAATGAAAGGGGATTAAACCTCTGGGTTGTAGGCGATCAGATCCGCAAAGGAGCAGCATTAAATGCGGTGCAGATTGGTGAGCGTTTGCTTTCTGATTGAGGTGAAAGCAAAGTATGTTGGTGATGAAATTTGGTGGGACCTCAGTAGGCGACGGAAAAAGTCGTCGAGCTGCTGTTAACCATATTCTTAATGCTTCTGTACCACCTATAGTTGTTGTATCTGCTATGGGTAGAAAAGGAGCTCCTTATGCCACCGACACTCTAAAGGATCTTGTATCACAAGAAGGTGGCGAGGTTTCTTTAAGAGATATGGATCTAATAATGTCGTGTGGCGAAATCATCTCAGCTGTAGTTATGGCACAGGCAATTCGTAACAAAGGTCGTAGTGCAAAAGCTCTTACAGGAGCTCAAGCAGGGATCGCTACAGATGGCAAATATAGTAATGCAACTGTTACAGGGGTAGATATCAGACCTATAAAAAAGCTATTAGAGGATGGTATCATCCCTGTTATAACCGGTTTTCAAGGTGATTTTGAAGGGGATTTCACGACACTTGGCAGAGGTGGTAGTGATACTACAGCGGCTGTTTTAGCTAAAGCTCTCTCTGCTGATGAGGTGCAGATCTTTACTGATGTAGAGGGTGTACTTACAACTGATCCGGCTATGAACAATAATGCTAAAATTTTACCTTTTCTAACTTACGAAGAAGTTCTAGAGATGGCACATCTAGGTGCTAAAGTCATCCATCCCAAAGCTGTAGAAATATTAGAAGAGGCACGTATTCCTATTCGTATCCGCTCCACAACTAAAGAGAGCTTAGGTACTTTAATATCTTCTAGTTTTGGAGGCAATAATCTCCGGCAAAAGCAGGTTGTAAGTAGTGTAGCTGCAATACCATCTCGTTGTCTCGTAGAGGTAAAAAACCCTGATGTAGCAAGTGTTTTTCAGAAAGTGGCAAAAGCGGGTGTCAGTGTTGACCTTATTAATGTTTCTTTAGAGTCGATCTCTTTTACTATTGAGGCTACTGAGAAAGAAAAGGTAGCTTATGTATTGCCCGATGCTTTAATCACCTCAGGTTTTGGTAAGGTGTCTGTAATTGGTGCAGCTATGCGAGGAATCCCTGGAGTTATGGCTAGAGTTGTTCAAGCCTTGTCTCAAAAAGGAATTAATATTATAAGAACAGCAGACTCTCACACTAGTATCTCTTGTCTTGTTAAAGAAGATGAGCTAAAAAAAGCAGTGGAGGCATTGCATGATGCTTTCTTGCTTGGTTGAAGGAGGCGTTTTAGATGGACTTTGGCCGTATCTTAACAGCCATGGTTACACCTTTTAACGAAGATGGTTCAGTTGATTACGAAGGAGCTAAGAAATTAGCCAAATATCTAGTAGCCAATGGTAGTGATGCTCTAGTTGTATCAGGTACTACTGGCGAAGCCCCAACACTTACAAGTGAGGAAAAACTACAGCTTTTTTCTGAGATAAAAGATACGGTAGATGTACCTGTCATTGCAGGTTCGTCAAGTAATGATACGGTTTCAAGTATAGAATTTTCGAAAGAAGCTGCAAAAATAGCTGATGGTTTACTTCTTGTAGTCCCATATTATAACAAACCTACACAAGAAGGTCTTTATCTTCATTTTGCTTCGATTGCTAAAGAAGTAGATAAACCATGTATTCTCTACAATGTACCTGGTAGAACCGGAAAAAACTTAGAAGTTGAAACAGTCGAGAGATTAGCCGAGTTGCCCAATATTGTAGGGGTAAAAGAAGCAGGAGGAGACCTAGGGCAAGCAGCAAGAATAGTTTCAAGTTGCCCTCGGTTACGAATATATTCTGGGGATGATGCCTTAACACTACCAATGTGTGCAGTTGGTGGGTATGGGGTAATTAGTGTTGCTTCACACATAGTTGGCTCTAGTATGCAGCGGATGCTAAATTTCTTTGAAAGTGGTAATGTAGAAAGAGCAGCTAAGCTTCATAGAGAGTTACTTCCTATTTTTGAAGGTTTGTTTATTACAAGTAATCCAATACCTGTAAAATATCTACTATATCATCTTGGAATTATTGATAATCTAGTATATAGATTGCCATTAACACCACCAAATGCCAAGGAAAAAGAATTCCTTGAAAAACTTGTGGCAAATATTAAATAAAAATAATAATAGCAGCCAGATATCTGGCTGCTTTACTCTTTTCTCTAGAAAAAAGTGCTAAATTGAGAAGTAGTTGGATTTCCTAACTATCAGTGGGCTTTTTCTCAAAATAGTACATAAGAGGCTAATGAATTTGTCTGACTGAATGCTACCCTGCTAACTTTGGTAAACATTGGGGGGGGTTGCAATAAGTTTTTAATTAAATTTTATTAGGTATTTCTTTAGTCTTGTAAATATTAAGTTGCCGAGTTGAACTATTTAGAGTATAATTGGTTAGAGTACATGGAGCGGAGTTCTAGTGTTCTACATAAACCTGTGTTTAGTTTGCGGGACGTTAGCAAGCTTTTACCGGGAAATTACCGGAGGTGGTAAATATTAATCGTCGTTCCAAAAAAAATCCTGGAAAATTAAGCGTCATTCCTCTTGGAGGAGTAGGCGAGATCGGCAAAAATATGTACGTGTTTAATTACAACGATGAAGATATTATCATTGTTGATGCTGGTCTTATGTTCCCAGAGGAAGATATGCTAGGAATTGATTCGGTAATCCCAGATATCACTTATCTTGAGGATAACAAGGAGAAGATTCGCGGCATAATTCTTACTCACGGACATGAAGACCATATAGGGGGCTTGCCCTATATTCTTAGAAAAATTCAAGCTCCAATATATGCTACTCGTCTGACACTTGGATTAGTTGAAGTTAAATTAAAAGAACATCATCTTTTAAGAGGAAGTGACCTTCGCTGTATTAAAGCGGGGGATCGGTTAGAACTAGGTGCTTTTAGTGTTGATATTATTCGTAGTAGCCATAGTATTACTGACACAGTTATCTTAGCAATTGATACGCCTTTAGGAACAGTAGTTCATACTTCAGACTTTAAGATTGATCAAACCCCCATTGATGGCCAGGTGATAGATTTTTACAAGCTTTCTGAGCTCGGTCAAAAAGGTGTATTGTTACTTCTTTCTGATAGCACAAATGCTGAGCGACCAGGCTATACACTTTCAGAAAAAGAAGTTGGCAAAACCTTTGATGAGGTTTTCTCACAAGTAAAAGGGCGGATAATTGTAGCAACGTTTGCTTCTAATATTCATCGCATTCAGCAAGTTATTGATGCTTCTTACAAATCAGGGCGAAAGATTGCAGTAACCGGTCGTAGCATGGTTAATGTAATCAATATTGCTAAAGAATTAGGTTATATGAGAATCCCAGATGGTATGCAGATTGACATCGATGAACTTGATCGCTATCAGGATAGCCAGGTTACAATCTTAACTACAGGTAGCCAAGGAGAGCCAATGAGTGCTCTTACACGGATGTCTAAATCTGATCACAGAAAACTGTCAATTCAACCAGGTGATACAGTCATTATTTCTGCTTCGCCTATTCCAGGTAACGAAAAATTTGTTGGCAGAACAATAGATAATTTGTTTAAACTTGGTGCTGATGTTATCTATGAGAAGTTTTCTGGGATACATGTATCTGGCCACGCTAGCCAGGAAGAATTAAAACTCATGTTAAACTTAGTTCGTCCAAAGTATTTTATGCCTGTTCATGGCGAATATAGAATGCTTGTCAAACACAAACAGTTAGCTATGAGTGCTGGAATTCCTGAGAAGAATATCTTTATTACAGAGATAGGCGATGTTTTAGAATTTACCTCTAAAGGCCCAAGAAAGGGTAATAGGGTTCCTTCAGGAATAGTTTTTGTAGATGGACTTGGTGTAGGTGATGTAGGTAATATTGTGCTAAGAGATCGCCGCCAATTGTCTGAAGATGGTATTTTGATCGTTGTTGTGACTATGAACAAAGCCGATCGTTCAATAGCAGCAGGACCAGATATCATTACTCGTGGTTTTGTCTATGTAAGAGAATCAGAAGATCTTATTGACGAAGCAACAGAGAAAGTACGAGATACCCTTGAATATTGTCGTACAGAAAATATAACCGAATGGGGAGCATTAAAGAATAATATCCGTGATGTACTCTATCGCTTTCTTTATGAAAAGACCAAGCGTCGTCCGATGATTTTACCAATAATAATGGAAGTATAAAAGGCGAGGTTAATAACCTCGCCCTTTATTAATTATAGTTTTTTAGGACAAAATATGGCTGAGGAGGGATTCATTTTGGAAAATCAGCCCTTAACAGCTATTAAACAGTTTGGTCAACCTCAGCTACCACCACTTAAGCCACCAGAGATTTTTTGTATGACAATAGTTGGGCAGATTGAAGGCCATCTTATGTTACCACCAAAAAATAAAGCTACTAAATATGAACATGTTATTCCACAGTTAGTAGCAATTGAGCAGAGTCCTGATGTAAAAGGGGTTCTAATGGTTCTTAATACAGTAGGAGGAGACATAGAGGCAGGGCTTGCTATTGCGGAGATGATCACTAGCCTTTCTAAACCGGTAGTTTCACTTGTTTTAGGTGGGGGACACAGTATAGGTGTACCAATACTCTGCTATAAAACTATAGTCTGC
>DUTE01000375.1 GCA_012842235.1 Bacillota bacterium | reverse complement strand
TCTTTGTTACTGATATTTAAAAATTTCGCTAATTCGTCTACTGTTTTTATATTTGGGGTAAAAATTGCTTTCATCTCGAAAAGCTCTTTATTGGAATCATTCCTAGGAGTTTTTCTCCTAATATCGGCATTTACCTGAGATATCTGAGAATTTTCGGTAAAGTTAGAGTGGCAACTGTTACAGTTTAATAGTTCAATATCACCTAAGTCTGTAGAATAATAGTAGTAAATTATTTCTCCATCTGTTTTGTAAAACTTTACACCGAGTTGAGACAACAACTTATCAAATCTACTAGCCAAATCTATCGTTTGGTCAGTTTCGCTAATAGATATGTGAGTTAGCTCATATGAAGATGCAGCACGTAAAAGCCCTGCACTGTATTTGGGGTTTTTCTGTTCATTTGAACTAAAAAAGTGAAAACCTACTGGTAATTTCTTATAAGATTGAATATCGTCAGCAAGAAGTTCTAAAATCGATATTTCTGAGAGAAATCTATCATCTATTGTCTTGTTTTGAAACACAGATAGTCTATTCGATCTTTTTTGAAAAACCTTATCAATTAATAGCTTCTCTACTTTAGCAAGGGAGAGGTCAAATAAAGGCAAAAAAACAAGTGTACTATTTTCAGACTCTCTAAGATAGCCTGCACGATAGAGCATTTTGAACCCGTCTGTTTCAGCAAAAGTAGGAGCTTCTTTTAAGGTTGGAAAATGGAGGGAAGAAACAAGCATTTTTAATCACCTTATAGATAACATTATTGATTACTCTTAGCCCTGCAGTTTATTTCCCCAAAAGACTTTGAAGCAGGTATATCTGTACGAAATAGAGAAAATAGTCAATGAAATAGTTCTGCTTCATAAATAACAGCATTGTCTGGGCAACGGGGGGTGTAAGTATGAGCAGGGCAATTGTAGGAGTAAACGATGACTACCTTCTTTTACATATGGAAAAACCCTTTTTTGAAGCAGAAACTTTGAGGTTTATTGTATCATTTGTAATGGAATCAGGTGTGCTACGAATAAGGCCGTACTTAGAAGATCTAGCTTTAAGAGGGAAAAAAGTAAAGTTACTAACATCTACGTACCTCGGGATAACCGAACCATCTGCTCTCTATCTTTTGAAAGATATCTTAGGTGATAATCTTGATCTTAGGTTTTATCAAGATAATACCTGCTCATTTCATCCTAAATGCTATATATTTGACTATCCATCCTCTAAGAAAAAGATAGCGGATGTATTTATTGGTTCATCGAATCTATCAGCATCAGGTCTAAGAGGTGGTATAGAGTGGAACTACCGCTTTAGTGCTCATGATAATCTAAGGGAATATCAAAGAGTATCAGAGACATTTAACTTTCTCTTTGCGAATTCTTTAGTTGTGACAGAAGATGTATTGCGAAAATATTCTAGCGAATATAAAAAGTCTTTTATTGTTAGACAAGCCAGTAAAGTAGGTAATGATCTAAGCTCTTTTCAACCAGAGGCGTTTGAAGTACATCCAAGAGGAGCACAGATTGAAGCTTTATATGAATTAAAGCAAGCAAGAAAAGAAGGGGTTAAAAAGGGCTTAGTTGTTGCAGCTACAGGTGTTGGGAAAACATTTATTGCTGCGTTTGATGCCAAGGATTTTAAGCGAGTTTTGTTTATTGCTCACAGGAAGGAGATCTTAAAACAGGCAGAGGAGACCTTCTTAAGGGTAAAACCTACAACGAAAATAGGTTATATGATGGGTCAAACTAAGGAATTTGATTGTGATCTTTCTCTTGCCACAGTTCAAACCTTATCAAGAGATGAAAATCTTCAGCTTTTTTTGCCTGATTACTTTGATTATATAGTTGTCGATGAATTTCATCATGCTGCAGCTGATAGTTATAAAAAAATCTTAGCTTATTTCACCCCTGAGTTTTTGTTAGGTCTTACCGCAACACCTTTTCGAAATGATAACCGAGATATCTTTGAGTTATGTGATGACAATGTTATCTATGAGATCTACTTAAAAGATGCTATTAATAGGGATCTACTAGCTCCTTTTCATTACTATGCTATCTATGATGAAACCGACTATTCTAAAATTGACTATAGAAATGGTCAGTATGACATTGAACAGCTAGAAAGAGCACTTTCCCAAACTTACCGTGCCGACTTAATCTATCAGAAATATCAAAATATGGCTGGCGAAAGGACCCTAGGGTTTTGTGCATCGATAAATCATGCTGATTACATGGCAGATTATTTTTGCAAAAATAATGTTAGAGCTGTTTCTGTACACAGCCAATCGGCAGATTCATTAGATCGTTACGAAGCAATTAAAGCTTTACAAAAGGGTGATATACAAATTATTTTTGCTGTAGATCTATTTAATGAAGGTGTCGATATCCCTTCAGTAGACACAGTTATGTTTTTAAGGCCTACAGAATCTATGGTGGTTTTTTTGCAACAACTTGGGAGAGGGCTAAGAAAAGATGAAGATAAAGAGGCACTAATCGTTTTGGATTTTATTGGTAACTATAAAAATGCTCATTATATACCTGCACTTTTAAGTGGTGAAAATCCCTTAGAAAAAAAAGATATTTCCACCTCAATTCGAAATTTAGAACTGCCTGAGGGGTGCATAGCTAATTTCGATTTTCATTTGATTGATCTCTTCCTAGAGATGAGTCAGCGTGATCCTTTAAGCGAGCGAATGTTAAGAGAGTTCGAAAGATTACAAAGGGTTTTAGGAAGAAGACCTACAAGGGTAGATATTTACACAGGTTCAGATATTCCTATGAGAGAGTATCTCAAAGACAGCTATCTTGGCTTTCTAGAGAAAGCTAACGCTCTAGGAGAAGACGAAAAAGAATGGCAAGACAACATAGTCTTTGATTTTCTAAAGGAATTAGAGAGTACCAGAATGACAAAAGCCTATAAGATTCCTACTATATTAGCTATGGTAAAAGAAGATAGACTTAAATTAAAAGTCACTTTGGAAGAAATTGGTTTTTCTTTTCAAGAATTCTATGGCAAAAACCCTTTATATCAAAAAGAGTTAGATAAAAGCCAAAAGACTGCTAGTTGGCGAGAATGGGATAATAAGGATTTCCAAAAACTCGCTCGAGAAACCTCGGTTAAATTTTTGTCAGAAAATAAAGGTTCGCTTTTTCACTACGATGAAATTAACCAAATATTTTATCTTCCAAGTGCTTTAGAAGAGTATAATGGCCCAAACTTAGTCGTTCATGTTCGCGATATTTTAAGATTAAGGACTAAACAACATTTCGATAAGAGATTCAGGGGGTCTAAAAATGATTAAAGAGTACAACAAATTAGTAAGAGACAAAATTCCTGAGATAATAAAAAAAAGTGGCAAAGAACCACTAATACGTATTGCAGAAGAAAGAGAGTATGAAGATTTTTTGGTTAAAAAGCTGTACGAAGAATTAGATGAATTAGCTGAGGCAAGAAATGCTGAAGAGATTGCCGATATATTTGAAGTCTTACAAGCTTTAGCTAGATCTCTTGGCTATAGCTGGCAAGAGATAGAAAAAACAGCTGAAAAGAAAAAGACTCAAAGAGGTGGTTTTAAAGAAAGAATTGTTTTAATAAGTGTAAAAGGATAGTAAATCGAATAATGGTTTGTCTATAAAAAAGCTGGCGACACAAGCTTCAAGCTTCAAGCTTTAAGCTATAAGCCACCAGCCAAAAGTAGTTGTTGTCTATTTTGTAAACAATAAAACACCAAATACTAGTGGATCGAGGAATGTAGTTACTGGCAAGTTACACCATGTCATCCATTCCCGTTCAGTACTAGCACCATTAGCATAGCGGCGGCAAAGATTAATTGCCCATTCCTCACCAGCTTCAGGCCAAGCATTTAGCATGTCAAAAGGAATAGCAAATTCAGAGATCCAATAGCCTTTATAGACCTCCACAGTTACATCCCAATCTTGAATGGTACCTACATTAAAACTTGTTTTGACACCGATCGCATTGGTAATTGCCTGCAAAAATGGTCTAGTCCCCGGGTATGTTGTGGAAAGAAAGACCTCGTTGTCATCGTCTGTAACCCAAATTGATGCACCATCAGCTACAGCTTCGGCAAAAATGGTATCTTCTTTTTGCATATTTTTAAAAGCGATGTAAAGAAAGTCATTATCCCAGCAAACCATTACTTCTGATTTGTCTTCTTTTACAGCAAGTGCATTTAGGTAATAAGCAATCTCTGCTTTTGCACCTTTTTGTTCGACAATTTTCCAAGCCTCGTCATCTAATTTACCATCAAGTTTGGGTCCTTTTTTCACATATGGTGCACTAATAGTCATCTCAGCCATAGCTCCAAAGGCAATAAAAACAACTAGTAATGTCGCAAATATAATAGAGACTAGCTTTTTCATAATATTTCCTCCCGCTAAGCTAATATTTAAATCGCGATCATATTATCTCTCCTAGAGGAAAAAATATTCTAGATATTGCTAAATTTTTCTAAAAGATATGCTTAACGAAGGTACAGGTTAGGGAGCTAATATCCATTCTAACTGAGTTTTACGTTTATCTAACATAAAACCTTAAGAAAACACCTAGAGGATAGATTTTTGTAGTTATCCTAAAAAGGGTATTACACAACCTCAGGTGTTTTTTTGTTTTTAATAACTAGGGAAAATAATATTAGAGTCAAGTAAGGCAAACGATATTGATGGTAAAGTAACTAAACCATTGTTAAGACCAATGTCGAATCATTGAGATATTGTGGTTTCAAAAGATCCTTAGTCTGATATAATTCACAATAGGGTTTTAATTTGCAAGTTCTCTTTTCTTTTGTCAGATTTGTAGTACAAAGTTTCTTTCTCAATGAAATCGGCGATAATCTGTATTAGTTGGCAAAAACAATGTTTTATTCAATTTAAGCAGGATAGGGAGGTTGTTTCAAGGAATTTTTGAAATAGCCGACCTTAACTTACTAAGGAGGTAAAATCAATTGGTTGAAGTAGCTCCACTATACGAAATGACAAAACAGTTATCTTTGGTAGCGATGGGTCAAATCAAAGCAGATCTAGTAATCAAAGGTGGCAAACTAGTAAATGTCAATACTAAAGAGATTATTCCTAATGTTGATGTAGCAATTACAGGTGGACGTATTGCCTTAGTTGGTGATGCAAGCCATACAATAGGGGAAAAGACCGAGGTCATAGATGCTTCAGGTTATTATATAACTCCTGGATTTATGGATGGTCATATCCATGTGGAAAGTAGTATGCTTACTGTTTCACAATATAGCAAAACGGTAGTTCCAAGAGGCACTACCACTATTTATATGGATCCTCATGAGATCGCCAATGTTCTTGGTATCGATGGGGTAAAGCTTATGATCGATGAAGGGAAAAATGTACCTCTTAGAGTTTATGTAGCCTTTCCTTCGTGTGTACCAGCGGCTCCAGGTTTTGAAGATGCAGGAGCTGTCATTACCCCTGAAGACATAAAAGAGGCTATTAAATGGGAAGAAGTAGCAGGGCTGGGAGAAATGATGAACTTTCCAGGTGTAGTTTATGGTGACGAGAATGTTCATGCTGAAATCAGTGAGACCCTTAAAGCAAAGAAATGTGTTACAGGACATTTCTCTCTTCCTGAGACAGGTAAGATGCTTAATGCCTATATTGCTTCAGGCTGTCGTTCTTGTCACGAATCTGTAAGAGCAGAAGATTCTCTTCAAAAGATGCGGCTTGGTATGTATGCCAAGCTTAGAGAGGGTTCTGCTTGGCACGATCTAAAAGAAGTAGTTAAAGCTATTACAGAAAATAGAGTCTCTTCAAGATTTGCTATTTTAATAAGTGATGACACCCATCCAGACACTCTTATTAATCAAGGCCATCTTGACCATATTGTTAAAAGAGCTATCCAAGAAGGGGTAGACCCGATTACAGCCATTGAGATGGTAACTATAAATGTTGCCGAATGTTTCCATATGGGTATGGATTTTGGTTCTGTATCACCAGGTAAGATCGCTGATATTCTCCTTATTAGTGATTTAACTAACGTAGTTGTTGATAAGGTGTTTATAGGCGGAAAACTTGTAGCAGAAAATGGCAAAATGAAGGTTTCTACTCCTCAAATTACCTACCCAGAATGGTCTAAAAATACGGTTAAGTTAGCAGAAAAATTGACACCTGCTCATTTTAGAATAGAAGCTGAAGGAGAAAAAAGGAAAGTTAGAGTTATGGAGATAGAGGAAGCAAAAGTTGGAACAAAACATGTTATTAAAGAGCTTCCTGTTAGAGATGGTTTTCTAGCACTAGATCCTAGTGACGATATAGCAAAAGTTGCACTTTTTGAAAGACATAAAAAAACAGGTACTAAAGGTTTAGGGTTTGTATCAGGGTTTGGCCTTAAAAAAGGAGCTGTAGCCTCAACTGTCGCTCATGATAGCCATAACTTATTAATTGTTGGTGTAAATGATGAAGATATGGCATTAG
Organism: Bacillota bacterium; assembly: GCA_012842235.1. Lineage (GTDB taxonomy): Bacteria > Bacillota > DTU065 > DTU065 > DTU065 > DUTE01. The sequence continues at coordinate 1,972 of DUTE01000375.1, read as the reverse complement.
CAGGTAATGAACTAGCTAAAGCTGGCGGCGGTATGATCGCTGTTTTGGATGGAAAAGTTATAGCACTTCTTAGTCTTCCAATTGCAGGCCTTCTCACCGATAGTCCTGTTGAAGAGGTTGAAGAGAAGGTTAAAAAACTAGATCTTGCGTGGAAACAATTAGGCTGTGATCTCATCTCACCTTTTATGACTATGGCACTTTTAGGACTGCCTGTACTGCCTGAATTAAGAATCACCAATCGTGGGTTAGTCGACACAGTAAACTTTAAGTTTGTTGATGTTTTTGCTGATTAAAATAGGAGTGATGTAAGTGGCTGAACTTCGTTATAATCCTCTTTTAGATGATTGGACAATGGTAGCAGCCTCTAGGCAACATCGTCCAGACATGCCTAAGGATTACTGCCCTTTTTGTCCAGGCTCAAACAAAGTCCCTGACAACTACGATGTCTATCTCTACCACAATGATTTTCCAGTTCTAAGAGAGGATCCACCAGAACCGGATAATGTTGGTGGTGGGCCTTATAGAGTAAGAAGATCTGTGGGCAAATGTGAGGTTGTGCTTTATTCACCTAATCATCATGCAACAATACCCGATCTTTCAATAGCTCATTTAAAAAAGCTTGTAGATCTATGGACTGATACCTATAAAGAACTGGCACAAAGAAAAGAACATGAATATGTAATGATCTTTGAAAACAGAGGTGCTGAAGTAGGTGTCACTATGCCTCATCCTCACGGCCAAATCTATGCTTATCCCTTTGTTCCCTTAAAGGTAAGAACAGAGATAGAAAATGCTAAGGCATACAAACAGCAAAAAGGGAAGAATCTTTTTGAGGATATTATGAAGGAAGAAAAGCGCTTTGGTAAGAGAGTAGTATGGGAAGATGAGCATTTTATAGCTTTTATTCCGTTTTTTACCGATTACCCCTTTGGTACTTTTGTTATGCCAAAAGTTCAAAGGCTATCCCTTCTAGATTTTACGGAAGAGGAAAAGTTATCACTTGCACTTTGTTTAAAAGAACTAGTTGGTGGTATGGATAAAATCTATAATAGACTTTTTCCCTATATGATGGTTATGCATCCTGCTCCTTGTCATTTAGAAGATGCTACCGACTACTATTGGTTCCATATAGAGTTCTATCCACCATTAAGAGGGAAAAATAGTATTAAATACAATGCTTCTTCAGAAACAGGTGCTTGGGCAAAAGCAAATCCTACTAAGGTAGAAGATAATGCTGTACTCATGAGGGAGGCTATCTTACGTTTTAAGGAAAGAAGTGAATAATTGATGGCAAAGTTTAATAGTGATATTTTTAGAGAATTTGCATCTATCTTTCCCAATAAGACATCAGAGACTAAGCCAAGAGCCTTCTTTGCTCCCGGAAGAGTAAATCTGATTGGTGAGCACACCGACTATACCGGCGGTTTTGTTATGCCTATGGCTCTAAATCTTGGAATAACAATGTTAGTCAGACTTCGCGATGATGGATTATACCAGCTTAAGAGCCTTAATTTTGACGAAGAAGTGACATTTACTAATGAAAATATAACTGACAAAAAAGAGGACTCTTGGGGAAATTATCCTAGAGGTATTATCTATCAACTTTTGGAAAAGGGAGTAGACCTTAGAGGAGCAGACATTTTATACGTTAGCGATTTACCTGTAGGTTCAGGATTATCTTCATCTGCAGCTATTAGCATGGTTACTGCTTATGCACTTTCAACACTAAAAGGGCTTGAACCTAATGTAAAAGAATTGGCTTTTTTGTCTCAGAAAATGGAAAATGAATTTATTGGTGTAAAAAGTGGTATTATGGATCAAATTGCTGTAGGCTTTGGTAAAAAGGATTGTGTGGTTTTTCTTGACTGCCAAAGTCTTGAGTGGGAGTTAGTGCCATTTGCATTAGAAGGAATTAGTGTAGTAATAACTGATTCAGGTAAAAGGCGAGGATTAAGGCATTCTCGTTACAACG
>DUTE01000374.1 GCA_012842235.1 Bacillota bacterium | reverse complement strand
TATGAGCATGATGAATTAGTCTATCAACTTTTACCGAATTTAGCCTATTGTTGCTAGATACAGTATTCTGGACTTGAAGATTCTTTTCAGTTCTATGCATTCTACCGAATAGATCACCACGAGATTTCATCGACTAATATATTAGAGCGGCTTAATCGTGAATACGTATAAGAACATCAATAGTTGGTATTTTTTCTAGTATGAATTCTTATGTTCGTCTAGTGACACTTATCGTATAGATTACTCTGAAGAATGGGCAACAGATCGATGCTGACAAAAATAGTTTTCGTTGGTGTCTTATATCCCATTTTTTGGCAGATTTTTAATCTCTCGGTTTTTGTCTTCTTAAATATCTATGTCCACCTGGAATGTAAGTAAAAATGTGTGTTAAGTTTATTGTAGTTGCTTTAGCTTAAATATTTTTCAATAAGTGTAAGGTGTTTTCAGAAAAAACGAAGCAGATAGGCTTTTGTGTGCTATGATTATTTGAGTTAGATGAATCATATAACGTTTATGGGTTTTTTATAACAACAGAATTAGTCCGTTGATAAGTACATATTTCTAAAAGAACATTTGGGGTAGTAGTTAGCAAAAGTATAATTGATGCATTAAGAAAGCCACTTTTACTTTCTTTGAAGATTAGCTAATGTAGGAAAAAACCATAGCTTATGCTTATGAAGATATAGATACATATCAAATGGTAGAAAAGAGTTGATTAACTTAGATAATTTACCAGTTAATGTCAAATAGGGAAGAGATTAGAGGCCTAAGCTTTGATTCCTAGTGCATTATCTTTGTTAGAAAGATCGTACGTCAAAGAGATTTAGTACAGCGTTGGAGATTTTTATGGGAGGCAATACTATGGAATTTGTTCTTAGTGGAGTTGATGTGATAAAAGGCCAAAAGATTCTCGATAATATTGATTTAGAAATCGAAAAAGGATCGATATTTGTCTTAATTGGCCCTTCAGGATCTGGTAAAAGTAGTCTTTTAAGGTTACTAAACAGGCTCGATGAACCAAGTTCAGGAGAGATCTTTTATAACAAAAAACCGCTAGAATCGTTTCCAGTACAAAAATTACGGACTGAGGTAGGCATGCTTTTTCAGCAACCAGTAATGATTAAAGGTACTGTCAAAGATAACTTAGCTTTAGGTCTACAACTTCAAAAAAAAGATCTTTCAAACGAAGAAGCTTTAGAGTTGTTAGATACAGTTGGTTTAGATAGGGATATCCTTAATAAAGATGCAGAGATCTTATCAGGAGGTCAAAAACAAAGAGTTGCTTTGGCCCGGGTATTAGCTAATAACCCTAAAGTATTACTTCTTGATGAACCTACTTCAGCTCTTGATCCAGGAGCAATTTTGCAGGTAAAAGAGACCCTTTTAAAATTGAATAAAGAGGGACTTACCTTAGTTTGGGTTACCCATGATATGGGTTTGGCTCAGGAAGTTGCAACTAATGGAGCTTTACTAGTGAAAGGTAAGATTGTTGAAAATGGCCCGAGAGAAGAATTGTTTAATTCACAAAATCAGCTTACCCAATCATTTTTAAAAGGGGAGTTGAAATAGAAATGAGTAATTTTGCATTCATTTTATCTTGGAGTTTTATTGGTTTAAGTATCTTAATCTCAAACTGGCAAGGTCTAGAGATGGAAAAAGATATTATGATAAGTGCTATAAGAGCATTTGTACAACTTTTTTTTACAGGGTATGTTCTGCAGTTTATTTTTAAAGCAGAAAGCCCCTACCTTACAATAGGGGTTTTGGCAATTATGACTCTAATAGCTGGGAAAGATGCATCTAAAAGAGGTAAAGGAATAGAAAATACATTTTTAATAGTGACACTTTCTATTGCTATGGGTGAGATAATTACTTTAGGGATTTTGCTATTGATAGGAGTAATCTCTTTTACTCCCTCAGAGGCCATACCATTATCAGGTATGATCTTAGGCAACAGTATGGTTGCAGCATCTTTAGCTTTAGATAGGTTAAAAGGAAGTATGAATCAAAGAAAAGCTGAAGTCGAAGCTTTATTAGCACTTGGTGCTTCACCTCGACAAGCTGTGACTAATGTACTTAAGGAGACGCTAAAAGCAGCGATTATTCCTACAGTAGATAGACTAAAGACTATGGGTATCGTCTCTTTGCCAGGGATGATGAGTGGTTTAATTCTTGCTGGTCAGGATCCTACTAATGCGGTTAAATATCAAATTGTTGTTATGTTTATGTTGACTCTTACTGTTTCTGTGACTTCTTGTTCAATTGCTTTATTGTCGTACAGAAGTTATTTTACAGATTACCAAGGTTTAAAATATCAAGCTCTCAATTCCGAAACTAAAAAAGCCCAATAACTATTCCCAAAACACCGCTAAGAAGCAGTATGAGTATAGGATCAAGCCACTGTTGCCAAGACAAGATAACTGCTGCAAGGAAAATAATAACATCAGCAGGACGCACAATAGACTGAGGAGCTAATGACAATGCTGCTGTAATGATCATAGCAGTTACAGCAGGTCTCATGCCTTTTAGTCCGTTTTGTGCGTCTTTGTTGTCTTGTAACTTATTTAATACCACAGTAAGAAGTGTTATAGCGGCAAAAGAAGGTAAAATAATTCCTAGTGTAGCAACTACTGAGCCCCAAAAACCTGCCATTTTATAGCCAACAAAAGTGGCGGTATTAATGGAAATTGGTCCAGGTGTCATTTCCGCAGTGGCGATAATATCTAAAAACTCAGCATTACTTAACCAATGATACTTGTCTATTACCTCTCTTTGAATGAGAGGCAACATAGCATAGCCACCACCAAAAGTGAAAGCACCAATTTGGGCAAAGGTTAAAAAAAGTTGTAGTATCATATTTCTTTACCTCCTTTACCTAAAACAATCCCTAACAAAGCACCAAGAATTATTAATAAAGCAGGATGTATCTTTAGCCAAAGTGTAAAAACCCCAAAGATAAAGGTCAAGATAAGTGCGAGTTTTGACTGGAGAATATCTCTACCTAGCTTAATGCCAGCGACTAAAATAAGACCAACTACTGCAGGCCGAATGCCACTAAAAAAGTTCATTACATAAGGTGATTGATACCAACCAGCTAAAGAACTAGCAATAAGTAAAATTATCAAAAAAGAAGGTAAAGCCGAACCTAAAGCTGCAGCGATAGCACCGGGAATTCCCGAGAGTTTGTGTCCTAGATAGATGCTTGCGTTAATAGCAATGGCCCCTGGTACGATCTGGATTACCGAAATCATATCGACAAACTCTTCATCGGAGACCCATTTTTTTTCGTTAACAAATATGTTTTTCATCACAGGCAACATAGCGTAGCCACCACCAATAGTGAAAGCACCTACTCTGAAACAACTAATAAATAGCTGCCAAAGCATATAACCACTCCTTTAAAAGGTATAATTTTGTAGTTGCTTCTAGCTTTACAAGCATTAATAAAAAAGGAAAGAATCCTTGGATAAAGAAATTTTGTATAGAGCATAGCAATCAAAGACGATCAAAACGATTTGAAAAATCTTGAAAAGGTGCTTCTTTCTAAAAAAAGTAAGAAAGAGTTATTTTTTGATGCAGACACGAGATATATAGAAATACTTTTTTGTCGGTAGCGTGGGTAGCTAAGTTCGCAAATGAGGGGAAGTGGCCTTGTTGTGAAGAAAACAAAGAAAAGATCTAATCTAACTTTAAGGCAATTTTTCGTTTTGGGTTTTCTTTTTGTGGCGATTATTCCTGCGGCACTTTTAGGGATGTACCAGACAGTCAGTTCTGCATGGGCCTTAGAAAATCTCGAAGAAAAAGATCTGATGAGATCTTTGCGTTCTGCATCAACTTTAGTGGAAACATACTTTGAAAATCACGAAAACAAAGCTAGAACACTTGCAAATCTTCTTGAAGAAAGGCCAATGCCTGATACTGACAGGTCTTACGAAGATGTTGTTAGTCTGTTTAAACAATTTTTAACAGCAGACATGGGTTTTAGTGAGTGGCGCTTGTTAAACACTAGAGGGAAAACAACTGTAAGTTATCCTTCATCTCAAGTGGGAATAGAATATCACCAGCTACAGTGGTTTAAAGAGATGTTAGATAAACCAGAAGTTAAGGTTATAACAAACATTTTAGAACCAAAGTACAATCGAGACCATGTATGCTTAGCAATACCAATGTTTAATGAAGGTAATATGTCTAATGTGTTACTTGGTTATATTAAACTCGATTATATAGGTGATCTTTTATTAGATACTATCAATTATCCTGTAATTATTGCTGATGAGCAAGGTTATAATCTGTTTGCTAGAGATAGCTTAAAGGAAGATACTTTTCAATTAAATGCACTATTAGCAAAGGGCATAAACCAATTTACTCCAGAGTGGATTGAAGAAGAAGGAAGTCAGTTTTTATCAGCATACCACAAAATCCCCCTATATAATTGGCATGTCATAGTAGAAAAACCACAAGAACAGATTAGAAAACATTGGCAAGATCGGTTAGTTATATCCTTTTTAGGCGTTTTGCTAATGATCTTTTTTATGTTCGCCTTAGCACCCTGGTTCAAGCGTTTGATATTTAATCCCCTAGCCAATCTCCATGCAGCCTTTCGTTCTATAACTGATCAAGAAACAATAGCATTAATGGATGAGAATCAAGAGGTCGAAGAATTTTTAGAGATTGCACGTGATTTTAATACCATGGTGCAAAGATTTGTCGATATGTTAGATGAGAGAGAAAAAGATTTTATTTCTGGCATTGAATCTTTGTCTAAGGCAATTGAATTTCGTGATAAATATACAGGGGGTCACTCCCAACGGGTAGCAGAGTATGCTGTTTTAATAGCAAAAGAGATGGATCTTGATGACGACCAGGTAGAACAGATACGTATTGCTGGACTTTTGCATGATATAGGTAAAATTGGTGTTCCTGGAGCTATTTTAAATAAGCCTGGGGCTCTTACCGATGCAGAGTGGGAAAAAATAAAAAGACATCCAGCAATAGCTGTAGAGATTTTATCAACCGGTCCATTTAAAGACCTTGCACCTCATATCCGCTCTCACCATGAGCGTTACGATGGCAAAGGCTATCCCGATGGTCTAAAAGGAGAAGAGATCTCTTTAATAGCACAGATATTAGGAGTAGCAGATGCTTTTGATGCTATGACTACAGATAGGGTCTATCGTTCGAAAATGACTATAGAACAAGCAAAAGAAGAGCTTGTAAAAAATCGAGGGTTACAGTTTTCGCCTAAGGTTGTAGATGCTACTTTGGCTTTAATTGATAAGGAGATATTAAATAATAAAGATGGTCTTAAGATGGTTAAAGTTATATAAGTTGCAAAAAGTTAAGAATAATGGTTAGAGAAAACAAATATACTATAACCGTAGATTGCCTGTAAACGATTGCAGGATTTGTAAAGATCATGTAGAAATTATCCATGAGAGTTGGTTCGTAAGAAAAAAATGCGGATCAATTTTCAGGGCAAAAAAACCTTAAGGGGAGGAACCAATAATGAACAAACGTTTTATGGCCGTTCTTCTTGTAATGTTGGTTTTGACAGTATCAGTATTTGCTGCAGAGACTCTTGTCTATGAAGCAAACTTTAACAAAACCGACAAAAAGGATGTTTTTTGGGAACCTGTAAATGGTGAGTGGGAAACAGATGGCGAACACATGGTCAACTTTGATACTAATGATGGTAACACAAACATCTTCCAAGAGCTTGACCAAGTTGGCGATGGCACATGGATCTATGAGTATAAAGTAACCTACGATATTAAAGGTGGCATGTGGGCTCCTGCAGCAGGTATGCATATTATGTGTAGTGAACCAGATGCTCCTAATCGTGGAGATTCCTACTTAATCTTCCAAGACTTAAACGAAATGCAACTTTATCGTTGTTCAGGTGGTGCCATTACTGCAGTTATGCAAGTGCCTGGTTTTCCAGCCATTGTGGGGCAAACTGTTGTAGTAAGAACAGAGTACAACACTCTAACTGGCAATATCAAAGTATTCTTAAATGGTGACTTAGTTATTGACTGGACAGATGATGAGCCGATATTTGATGGTCAATTTATCTCTCTAAGAACCAACCAAACTCAAGCTTCCTATGATTATGTTAAGGTTTGGTATAAGAAGTAAGAAAAACTATTTAGGCTCTCGCTTAAGCGAGAGCCTTTTTTCATGGAAAGATCTAAAGGGGTATTTAAACTTGTTTGCGCTATATGCTAATGGTATTATATTTCATAGATCAAAAAGTTTGTATCTAAATTCGTCAAGAAGATACATTGGCTTTGCTAACCTGTTTTGAATTACAATTTTAAGATTGTTAGATAGGTGTTATATATGACAAATAAAAACAGATTAAGAAACCAGGTTTTTATGGCTGTTCTAATCGGTATAGCTAGTATTCTCCATGTAATAGAGGGACTTTTTCCACCACTACCTGTGCCAGGGGCAAAGCTTGGTTTAGCCAACACAGCAACCCTTATTGGTCTAAGAACCTTGGGCTTTTGGCCAGCTATAGGTATAAGTATGGCAAGAAGTCTAATTGGTGGTCTTTTTGGGGGCAGTCTTTTTGGTCCGGCTTTTTTTATGAGCTTTGGTGGTGCAATTATGAGTGCTCTAGCAATGGGCTTAATTTCTAAATTAAAAAAATTAGGCACTAATAATATTTTTGTAAGTGTTATTGGGGCAATAACCCATAGTATCACTCAGCTAACAATTGCTTCGTATCTAATTAAACATAGTGGCCTTTTGTATTACCTTCCTTTGTTATTAGGCCTCTCAACTCTTACAGGGGTTTTTATAGGGCTTGTTTGTGATAAAGTTATGGCTATTTTACCGGCTGCTTTTTGTGCAGAGCAGAAAAGTAGAGATTAAACGATATTTCCAGTAGCTATAGGAGTTGGTTTGGTGAAAAAGAAAAACACGAATGTGATTATGGCTATTGTTCTAATTATAGTTGGGCTCAGTCTTTTAATTGGTGGTAAATTACTTTTAGACAGCCGAAAAACTGAAGAAAGATTATATGCTTGTGTATATTCCTTAACAATGGCAGGAAGAAAACTTGTAAAAACCCTCCCTTTACAAGAAGGAAATAAGCAAAGATATAATTTTGAAGGTCCTTTAGGAGTAACTGTTGTAGAAGTAGATGGACTAAGAGTTAGGGTTTTGTCTTCTCCCTGTCCGGATCAGGTATGTGTACAGTTTGGGTGGCTTTCGCAGGTAAATGATTTTAGTGCTTGTTTACCTAATGCAATGATGGTATTAATTGAAGATGGTAAAACAACTGGTAATTAAATTAAGGAGCATCAATGCTCCTTTTTTTGGTATTAGTTTCATTTTAAAGAGCTAGATTTATGTTGCAATATATGTTAAACTTAAATCGTCAAGAAGTTAACAATGTCGTCAGAGAAATAACTAGGAGGGCGGGCCAATGGAAATTGTTATATGCATTGGCAGTGGTTGCCATCTCAAAGGTTCAAAAGAAGTGCAGGAGAAGATAAGGGCTTTTATTGAAGAAAAAGGTCTTGAAAAAGAAGTTTTTTTAAAAGCATCTTTTTGCCGTGGCAATTGTCGAAATGGGGTCTCTATGTCTATTGACGGTGAAGAGGTTCTCAATGTCTCTCCTGAAAATATAGAGAAAATATTACTTGAATATTTGTAAGGTGAAATAGATGAAAGAAATCATTCAAACTAGTGAAGCCCGTTGCCAGGACTGCTATAGATGTGTTAGAGAATGTGCCCTAAAAGCCATCGCTTTATCAGCAGGTCAAGCTAAAGTTCTTGATAATATCTGTGTGCTTTGTGGCAGATGTGTAACAAGTTGTCCTCAAGGGGCAAAAAGAATAGTCGATGATGTGAACATGTTTTTTAATGCACTCAAGTTAGGTGAGCCAGTAGTTGTTAGTGTAGCACCATCGATCGGCTGTGGTATAGGAGACTATAGCCCTGATGAAGTTTTTGGTTATTTAAGAGCTTTAGGTGTAAGCACTATTAGACATACAGCAGAAGGTGCTGTACAAGTTGCTCATCGCTACAAGGAGCTGTATGACAATAGTTCTAGTGTAACTATCTCTTCATGTTGTCCTGCAGTTGTTAATCTTATTGAAAAACATTATCCTGAGCTTATTAAGTATCTAGCACCAATAGAATCCCCTATGGTAACTCATGCTCGTATGTTAAAAAAAGAGTTTTTCAATGCTAAGGTGTTTTTCTTAGGCCCTTGTCCTGCAAAGATACAAGAGGCCGAAGACTATAAAAAAGCAGGGTTAATTAGTGGAGTATTAACTTTTTCTTCTCTGTTTGAGAAAATGCATAAAGATAACTACAAACCAGAGTATAGTCAGCCAATTGATGGAATTATCGATGGTGGATTGTTCCCGCTAAGTGGAGGAGTACTACAAGCGGCAAAAATAGAAAAAGACAAAGGTGTTGTAGAAGTCTCAGGTTTAGAAGCTTTAATTGAACTATTTAATTACTTAAAAAACGGTGGTAATGGTATTAAGTTTGTAGAAGCTATGGCCTGTGAAGGCGGCTGTCTTATGGGTGCAGGTATGGTGTCAGAGAAAACTAATGTATGGAGCAGAAGAGAACAGATACAAAGCTATCTTAAAGAGTCTGTACCTTATCAAAAAGAGTTTCCCAAACCTCGTAGTTATGAGAACAAAACTGTAGAAACACATGAACCTACAGAAGAGGAGATACGAGCTGTTCTCAAACAAATTGGTAAAAACACACCAGAAGACGAAACAAATTGTGGTGGTTGTGGTTACAAAAGCTGCCGTGAAAAGGCAATTGCAGTTTGTAAAGGCCAAGCAGAGGTTGAAATGTGTGTTCCTTATATGAAAGAGAAATTCCGCTCTTTTGCTAATTTAGTGGTAAATTCCACACCAAATGGTATTATTGTTGTCGATAGAGATATGCTTATTCAAGAATTCAATCCTACAGCGATGGAATGGTTCTCACAAGGGAAAAAGTTTATTAAGGGCTTACCCCTTAGTCTTTTTATAGATCCTAGTGATTTTGAATATGTCGCAAGAACAAATCAATCGATTCTCAATAAGCGCGTTATTTATAGTGAATATCACATAAATGTGGAAAAAAACATCATTCCATTACCCGAGTATGATTTAGTTGTTGGTATCATGAGAGATATATCTGAAGAAGTAAGGGCTGAAGCAGAATTAGATATGATATCTCAAGCTACACTAGAGAAAGCTACTAAGGTTATCGAAGAAAATATGAGAGTTGCACAAGAGATAGCAGGTCTTTTAGGTGAAACAACTGCCGAGACAAAAGCTACACTTTGGGAAGTAATCTCCCTTGTAAAAAAGAGGAGGGAGCAGTCTCAATGCGACTCGCGTTAGATGTATCTCAAGGTAGTCTCGCTAAGCAAGGAGAAGAGATCTGCGGTGATAGCCTAGAAATTGTTAGAAAGAATGACGAGATGATGGTTGTTCTCTCTGATGGACTTGGTAGTGGGGTAAAAGCTGGTATCTTATCAACAATGACAGTGAAAATGGCAGCGAAACTTCTTTCAAGAGGTTTACCTCTTGAAGAGACAGTAGAAACAATAAATAAAACTTTGCCTATCTGCAAAGTTCGTGGCTTAGCTTACGCTACTTTGAATATCCTCTATATTAATGAAAAAAATGAGGTAAGGTTTATCCAAGATGACGCTCCGCCGTTAATATTAATAAAGCATAGATCAAAACAGGCCATAATCTTAGAAGGCCAAAAAAATATTATCGGCGGCAAAGAGATGTCAGATTATCAGTTTGGCATAGACGAAGGGGATATATTAATCATTGTTTCAGATGGGGTACCTCATGCTGGGGTTGGAGCAATATTAGAACTAGGATGGGGTATGCAAGGACTTATGAAATATGTTCAAAAACAGCTTCCCTCACTCGATGAACCTGAAGAGTGGGTGGAAGAGATTTTAGAAGTGACGAGGATTTTATATTCGGAAGAACCAGGTGATGATGCTACCGTAGTAGCAATTAGGGCTAGAAAACCAAGAAGCTTAATGCTTGTATCTGGACCACCAAAAGATCAAGCAAAAGATGAAAAACTCTGCAAGACCTTTCAGTCGTTTGAGGGGCGAAAGGTTATCTGTGGAGGAGCAACAGCAAATATGGTTGCCAAAAAACTTCAGCGTAATTTAGAGACAGAGCTAGAGTATAGCGATCCATCTGTTCCTCCAACAGCCAAAATGGAGGGTGTAAACCTCGTTACTGAAGGGATCTTAACTATAAATAAAGCTATTGAGCGTCTAAAAGGGGTTTTAGGTGGAGAAAATCTAAAACCTAAAGACGATGGGGCAACTCTTTTAGCCAAGGAACTAATTCAAAGTGAAGAGATTTTTTTGCATATTGGCACAGCGATAAATCCAGCTCATAAAGCTTTAGCACCTGCTATAACTTATCCCGATAGAATACAGGCTTTTGGGGAATTAGTGCACTTGCTAGAGCGTTTAGGCAAAAAAGTCGAAATTCAATGGTATTAGAGGTGAGTCAGATGATTTATTTAGAGATATGTCTAGGTACGGCTTGTCATCTTATGGGCAGTGAAGAGATTTTTTCTTCCATAGAAAAGCTGCCTCCAAGCGTTAGGGAAAAAATCACTGTAAGAGGAATGCATTGTCTTAATGCCTGTGATCAAGGACCAAATGTGAGAATTAACGGTAAAGTTTATCATAGAATGACTCCAGAAAAATTAATTGAAGTAATAGAAGAAATCGGTGGTGAAGCAGATGCCTAGACTTCTTACAGAGATCGATAAGATAAGAAGACAGGTTCTGACAGAGGTATCAAGACTTACCTTTGAAGGTAGACTTCTTAGAGAGATTGAGGAGCTTCCTTATAAATTATATGACGAAGGAATTCGCAACTATCGTTGCTGCCAATATAAAGAAAGAGCAGTATTAAAAGAAAGAATAAGGCTAGCAGTTGGACAAGATCCTAAACGCGACCGAGAACCTCTTGTTAATGCAGCTATTAAAGCGTTAAAAGAAGATAAAGTCGAAGGTTCTATGCTTCGAGTTATAGATATTGCTTGTGATCGATGTCCAATTGACGCTATTTTGGTTACTGATGCTTGCAGAAACTGCGTGGCTCACAATTGTGTCAACGCCTGTCCCAAAAAAGCCATTCAGATTATTAATGGTAAAGCTGTAATTGATAAAGAAAAATGTGTAGAATGTGGTCTCTGTGCAAAAGCCTGCTCATTTGGGGCGATTTTGCAACTACAAAGACCATGTGAGAGATCTTGTGAAGTTAAAGCTATTAGCTCTAGTGAAGATAGACACGCAGTTATTGATGAAGAAAAGTGCGTATCTTGTGGTGCATGTACAGTTGGTTGTCCTTTTGGTGCAATTAGTTATAAATCAGAGATAGTCCCGGTTATTAAGAGATTAAAAGAAAAAGATGATGTCATTGCTTTGGTTGCTCCTTCTATCTCGGGACAGTTTGGTAGAAGTGTCTCCTTGGGACAGGTTATAACAGGCCTAAAAGAACTTGGCTTTAGTGAAATCCGAGAAGTTGCTGTGGCCGCGGATGAAGTAGCCAAACTAGAAGCTGAAGAAGAAATTGATGGCTGGCTAACCAACTCTTGCTGCCCTGCTTATAAAAATTATGTTACAAAGCATTTTCCTGAGTTAAAAGATCATGTCTCACATCAGTTAAGCCCTATGGCTTTAATGGCAACACAAATTAGAAAAGAAAAACCTAACAGTTATCTTGTTTTTATTGGTCCATGTCTTTCGAAGAAAGAAGAAGCCCAAGAGTTAGTAGATGCGGTATTAACTTTTGAAGAGATCGCTTGTATGTTTGTTGCTAGAGATATTAACCTTGCTACTTTAGGAAAATCACCATATACAGACTCTCCAAGCAAATATGGGTTGGGTTTTGCCCAATCAGGTGGAGTTTCAGCAGCACTTGGAACTTACAAGTCTGTAAAAGTAAAGACTTTAAACGGGCTTTCTGAGTGTAAAAAGGCTCTACTTTTAGCCAAGGCCAACAGGATTGATGCAGAGTTTTTAGAGGGTATGGCCTGTTCTGGTGGTTGTGTGGGTGGTCCTGGTACTTTAGTGGATGCAAACTTCAGCCGCAGAGTATTACAGTCTGAGATCTCTGAGCGTGAAAAAGAAGAATAAAAAATATATGGGACAGAGGTGTTTGAGATGGACTATAGTTCAGATGCATATGTACACAGAATAGCCCGCTATTATCGTCGGATTCGGCATTTAAATCAATTTGGTGCTGTTCGTGTTTCATCGGATGAACTAGCTGATTATATGAATATTTCTCCATCTCAAGTTCGAACCGATCTCTCTAAACTTGGAGTTGGCCAAAGTGGATATGGTTATAAGATTAGTGCTCTTTCGGAGGAATTGGAAAAACTATTAGGAATAGATAAAATTAATGAAATGATCTTAATTGGTGTTGGAAAACTAGGACAAGCACTACTTGCTTACCCAGGTTTTTATCGCTATGGATTTCGTTTTAGAGCGGCTTTTGATATCAATCCAAGCCTTCAAGGAAAAACATTCGGCTACTTACAGGAACCAATCCAAAGCGCAAGTGAACTACCGAGATTTCTTGCTAAAAACAAAATACCTATTGCAGTTTTAGCAGTAGATCCAGAGAGCGTTCAGCCTATTGTAGATATTCTCGTTGACGGAAATATCGAGGCTATATGGAATTTTGCTTCAAATTATCCTGATGTACCTGAAGATGTAGTATTGGAAAATGTTCGCATACTTGAAAGTCTTCTTAAGCTTTCATACCAACTTGAAGATGATAACGAAAGTTTTCAAAAAGGAGAAAAAGAGACCTAAATACGAATTGTACCCTTTTAGTAGACACCTAAAAAGAGTCTACTAGAAGGGTTTTTCTCTTTTTTGCAGGACAATCATCTAAGTTTTAGAATCTATCACTAAGCAAAGGAGGCGTAAAAATGCTTGTGTCAATACCTAATGACTTTCCGTGGCCAATAACAGAGACAGAAAATGAAATTATTATTAATTCAGGTTATGAAATTGCTCTAGATAGAAAAACTGGTTCTCTTACACGTTTTGGTCAACATCGTATCAATGGTCCTTTTATGGTTAAAAAAGGTGAACAATGGTTAAAACCAAACGATCTTGTTTTAAAAGAGTATTTGTGGAGTAGTGACGAAGCAGCTCTAACTCTTTACTATAAAGAGGATGTAAGTTTAAAAATTATTTTTGGTTCGCAAAAAACAACAGGTACTCTTTCAGGCAAAGCTGAGAGTTATCGTTTCCCCTGTTTATGGGGTTTAAAGGTTGCTAATGATGAGTTAGTAACCACTAATAACTATGGTGAGATTATTCCTGATCCTGTAAATACACTGAAACTACCTGTTAAAGTTGCCTCTACTACTTGGCATAACTACCATGTGGGAAGGCCAGTTGAAGGTGTACCTGGTTGCTTGAGAGAGGAGCATAAAAGCACTTATAGACTAGGCTACTGTGGCGGAGCTTCGATGCCGTGGTTATTTTACGGTAATCAAAATGAAGGCTTTTATGTAGCTTCTTACGATGAGCGCTTTCCAACAACAATTTTGCACACTGAAGCCACTGATTCTATGCTTATAGGTCTGGAAAAAATCGGCAGTTTGGGAGCAGATGAAGAGTTTAGTTCTAACCAATGCGAATTTTCTTATCTCACTGCTGATTGGCACGAAGCTGCAAGAAGGTACAGATCTTGGGCACTATCTTGGTATAAGATAGGACCTGTTCCTGATTGGGTATGGGAAGAAAACGGTCTTTTGGTACATTATGATTTTAAATTTCAATCTGGGGAAATATGCCACCGTTTTGTTGACATACCCGAACTTTATGAAATGGCAAAAGAAGCAGGTTTTAGACATCTTTATGTCTCTGCTTGGAATGAAGGTGGATTTGACACACTATATCCTCAGTTTTTTCCAGACTTAGAATTAGGAACAATAAGGGATTTGAAAAAGGCGATTACCGAAGTCAAAGAGGATGGAGGAAAAATCAGCTTCTACATTAATACAAGAATATTTAATCATCGCTCAGAGTTCTACGAAACACTTGGTAAAAAATGGGCTGCACGCACAGCCGAGCAAGAAGAATACATTGAAAAATATGGCAAAGAGACTTTTAGCTGTATGTGCGCAGCAGAAAACGAATGGACTAAAGTTCTTAAAGACTTTATTCTTTGGTTGATCGAAGACATGGGTGCAACAGGTATGTATGTAGATCAGATCGGTGTCTACCCTCGTCTTTGTTTCAATGAAGATCACAGTCATCAAAGAATTGATCAATGGAACTTAGGTTATAAAAAGCTCCTCCAAGAGATTAACTCAGAGACATCAGAAGTACCTTTCTATATAATGGAGGGCTGTGGTGACTTATATAGCCAATATGTAGGGGCACAATTAGTCCATGCAGGTTGGGGACTTTATACACCATACGGGGCTCCAAAAATCTATAAATATACTTTCCCAGAGATTCTTCACGTAGATATGGTCCATCCCAAACCTGTAGCAATTGATGTAAAAGCAATTGGTTTAGAGCCAAAGCAGGTTGCAGCTCGGAGCTTTTTACTAGGAACCCACTACTGGGTATATGACCATGTGTTAGAAGATAATGAACTTTGGCATTTTATGAAGCAACTTTTTGCTCTTAGAGATTACATTAAAGGAGAGCTAAGGAGACTTCGTTTTCTAGACAATGAAGGGTTAAAAGTAGATTGGGCTAAACGATATTCGTCATTAGATGAAGAAATGATTCTCTTTTACAATGAATTTAACGAAAAAGAACTAGAATTAACAATACCCTTACCTAAAAAAGTAGAAGCAATTTATATAGGTAATTCGCCAAAGATAATAGAGACTCGAGATAACAAACTACCAGTTGAAGGGCGAACAATCGGTGTTTTCCGCTGGAAAAAGAGCTAATTTGTTAGTTTAATGGTTGTTTTTGGTAAAAAAAGCAGGCTTAATGCATTAAGCCTGCTTTTTAAATCTATTTTTTTTGTTCCAAACAAAGTTATCTGTTTGTATCAAGAGCTCTGAGGAATCGATCAAACTCTTTGGCTTTTCTTTGCATTTCAGCGGTAACTTCCTGGGCAGCTTTTCTAATAGCTTTTTCAGGGTCTTCACCTAACATAACCACTGAAGCAGTTGCATTGTCGACATACCTCCAAACAGTTTCGCCGCCAAGAGCAAAAGGAATACCAATATCTTCGTGTAACTGATTCATTAGAACTTTGCGGTGATCTTCAGGGATCTCCATCTTAGCCATGGCCTTAATATTTGGAGACATATGAAATGCACCAGGTAATTGTTCTTGGTACTGTTTGCCGTATAAGGTTTGGATTTCATCACTCATAAACCACTTTATCCATTCAAAAGCTTCTCTTTGCATCTTTGATTTCTCAAAAATAGAAAAGTTGTTTGTACCAAGATATCCTGAATGGTTTATAGTGCCATCAGCCCGTACTGTTCCAGGTAGTAGCACAGTAGTCCATTTTCCTTTAAGTTCTGGTGCAGCGTACATATATGTGCCATACACAACTCTTGTGGAAATACAAAGGAAAGGAATATCTCCTACACGAAAATCTTGTACCTGATGGATTTCTTTGGGAACTTTGTGTTTAGTAAAAAGCTCAGTAAAACGAGTAAACCCATCGATAGATTCAGGAGTATCTAAAATGGATTTTTCTCCGCCTGGAAGGTAGATATCACCACCGGCCTGTCTTAAAAAGGCTGAGGCAACAAACCAACTAATACCGTTTTGCCCGTAATTTATACCAAAGTTCATATCTTTGGCTTGCATTTTAGGAAGAAGTGGGTAGAGTTCATCCCAAGTATTAGGGACATCCCAACCATTTTCTTTGAAGATATCAGTGCGGATATAACCCTGCATATTACCAAGTTCTGCAGGGACACCCCAGGCAGTTCCTTTAAACTCTATAGGACGTAAAGAACCAGGATACATCTCTTGAAATATGGCTTTAGTCTCTTCAGGAAATGCTTTGTTAAGGTCTAAAATAGCACCTCTTAGACCAAACTCACATTGCCATGTAGAACCCATCTGAGCAATGTCAGGGATATCACCTGAAGCTACAGCCATGTAGATTTTGGACATAGCATCTTCCCAAACCATTGTTGAAAAATTTACCGAAACTCCAGTTTTGGGAGTAAAATACTGATCGGTCAAGTTTTTAATTAGACGTGCTTTTTCTGCATTAGCAACAAGCCATACTTCTAAATCTTTCCCCTGCACAGCTACGCTGCTAAAGATTAAGATTCCGACAAAAAACAAGATGAGAAAATTTCCTTTTTTTGTTTTCATAATAGCCCCCCCCTATCATTTAAGACTTATTTCACAATTTCGCTATTTGTAAAAAAAAACCTGCTCATTTAATAGTGATTCTCAGAAGGCTTGGCCATTAATTTGCTCTTATCTAATAGTAAGTTAAAACTTGAAACTAAATAATGTTTTTGTTTTTTAATAGCTTAGAAAGTAGAAAATTAGGCAAGTTTATCTTAGTAAACCAAAGCCTTGAGGATGGTCTTAGAGATTATTAATTACTAAATTTTAATAGGGTTCTTCTCCAATATTGGTTAACTTGCAAAAGAGAAAGTTTCTTGAAGGCTATTATTGTTTTTTGTAACGTTGTTTTTTTAAGTGGTAGAAGTGGAAGGAAAAAGTAAAAAACTGGAGAATAATATAAGTACATATCGTCCCGGTATTAGCCAGGACACCAAAGATGCGCATCGAAGAGAGGGCTCCTATCAGGGAGCCCTCTCTTATTCTCGGGGAAAGGAGACTTGAATGAAGCTAGTAATCGTCTTATTATTGCTATTTGTCTCAACTCATTGTAGTGCGAGTCTTGTAATTGCTCCAGCGATTTTTGAAGGCAATGTCGATGATTTTGCCGAGGTCTTGGTCATTGAACTTTATAATTCGAGTTTAGAGGAGATTTATGTTGAAGTAGATATTTGGGACCTTTATCAACAAGAAAACGGACAACCTCAATTAAGGCCAGCCCCAAGACGACTCGTTCTTCCTAAAAATGACAGCTTAACTATAGCACCTAACGCCAAAGCTCTTTTAGAGCTAGAAAGAGCCATTTTGGATCAAGCTATTTACCAAGCTGCAATACTAAAAACATCGACTAAAGGCAGTAAATCTAATCTAGCTCAGGCAGTTGCCGTATTGTTTATTATTGCTCAGGCAAAAGAGGATTATGGGGAATTAGTTAATGTAGCGTGTCTTTTGGGAGAAAGCATCAATGATTCTTCTATTCTAGTGACAATAAAAAATGAAGGCTCAAATCATTTTAAAACAGAGGGGTTAATAACTCTAACCAATAAAAATGGCGAAAATATTGCTGAACTCAATTTAGAAAAAGGGATTATTCTACCAGGGGCAACGAGATCTTTTTCTGTACAGATAGATGATGAGTTTGTAAAAAACAATCTTTATTGGGGCAAACTCCAAATTAGTTTAGGTGAAAAAAAACTCACTTATGATCTTGATTTTAGTGATAAAGAGAAAGATCAAAGCCAAGGAGTACTAAAATGAAGTTGATCCTATTGTTTTTATTTTGTTTATTAGATATTTCTGCTGCGAGTAACAACAACTTAGCTGTTGTTGAATTGTCAGGGATACCAGATCTAGATAATTCAAAATTAAAGAAAGTAGTCAATTTTTATATCCAAAGTGAAGGGATCTGGGATTTATATATTAGTGCTTTGGATTTATTAGCGGTAGAAGATGAAACACAATATGTATTACCTGCAGAAAGATTAAAAGTCAGGGTTAACGATGAAAGTTGGGTGCCAATCGATACAGAAAAGAAAAAACTGTACTCAGGTTTTGATTCCTGTAATTTAGTATTAGAGTACTGCTTCAATCCTTATTGGCAAGATAGAGTTGTTAAAAAAGGCTACGAAAGCGAAATCTCTATTACACTTACAAATGGCACAATTTATCCTTCTTATTGCGAGCCCAATCCGGTTACTCCAGGAGAAACAGTAAAGATAGTGTTTGCAAAAGAAAAGGTAGATTCTGCACTACTGAGAGTATTAAAAAAAGACAAGGTCTTTCTAGAACAAATTGTATATAACGATAATCAACTTTATATAGAAACAGAGAATGAAGATGGCGTTTGTTGGCCAGAAGGTGAGTATGTTTACGAACTTTCTTCTAGCGGAGTCTTGTTTCAACGGGGAATTTTACAAGTAGCGGATATCTCTAAAACCTCTGGAGCAGTTGAAGGGAGTCTTTATTTTTCAGATGAACTAGGTGGTTACCCCTTTGTTAAGCTATATGATGCAAATAAAGAACTCTTAGTTAAACTAGAGGACAACAAAGCTTTAAACTTTAGCTTTACAGATCTTCAAGAAGGTAATTACTACCTAGAGGCCGGAAGTGAATTCTATTTTACAAAAGAGATTGGGCCTCTATATATCGAAGCAGGCAAGACCCTAAAGAGAGATATCTACCTAACTCATAACAAACCCTTAGAAATTGATTTAGCCATATCACCAAAAAAAATTGAACAAGGTG
>DUTE01000373.1 GCA_012842235.1 Bacillota bacterium | reverse complement strand
ATCTTATGAAACAATCTAACATCAAAATTCTTGTTGCCGAAAAACAATGTGATACACTAAAAGTACAGCATATAACTATTTGGTATGGTTTGACTCAGAGATTTAGTGAGATAATCCTGCTAATAAGTTTACGTAATTACTCTCCATAAGCTCGAGATAGTTTTGGTTATCTACAAGTAAAGGAGAGAGATATACAAGTTGGCTATTGGTCTCTTTAGCTAAAGTTTTTGGTAGTAATGAGGAAAATTGTTTTTCGGCAACAAGAATCTTGATGTTAGATTGTTTCATAAGATTGACTAGGCTTACCATCTTTTTGGCAGATGGTTCTTGACCATGTATCTCTTCTCCTCTTGCAACTTCAACAAGTCCCATCTCTGAAAAAAGATATGGGTAAGAGGCAGGAAAAGAAACTATTCTCTTGTCTTTTAGGGCAAAGAATAATGGTTGGTATTTTTCTTTTAATTTTTTTAACTGAGAGATGTAAGCTACACTGTTTTTATTGTAATAATCTTTGTTTTCTGGGTCGAGTCGAGAGAGAATTAGGCTAAGTGATACTACCATTTGCTTTGCGTTAGATAAGCTTAGCCAAATGTGAGGATTTTGATGATGGTGGTGTGTGTCTATATGTTCATTGTTATTAATATCTTCATCTATTAGGGTTACATTATCAGAAAGATAGTAGATAGATAAATTTTTGTTTCTGGAACTTTCTATTAATGGTTCTAACCAACTTTCCAATCCCAGACCTATGCCAATAAAAGCATCGGCTTTGTTTAAGGCCAAAGTATCACTTGGACGTGGTGAATAGGTATGAGGTGTTTCTAAGCCCGTTATTAATGTATGTATCTCTACATTACTACCACCTATTACTGTTAGCCAATCTTCAATAATATTTATAGATGTAACGATGCGAATTTTTGCTAGACTAAAGACACTGAGAATTAAAATCAAGGCACAAATTAAGAAGTTTTTTTGCATCAACAAGATCCTCCTAAATGAAAGTCGTTTTCAATACTAATTATATTATAAACCTAAATCCTTTTTGTGACTATAAAGACAAGAAAATATTCATTTAACAGTTTGAGGCAGGGAATCAGTATTTATTGGCGTATAAATTCTTATGGGTCGTTGTACCAAAAGTTTAAGGCTAAATATTTGATAAAGGAGTGTAGGATTGTATGAAATTGACAAGACGTCTGTCGTTAGTATTAGCAGTTATACTTGTATTAGGTGTCTTTACTAATGCTAAAACAATCTCTGTATGGTTGACAGGTCACAGCAACGAAGAGATGAGTATTATTAGAGAGGTAACCGAGACAACCTTTACTTCCAAAACAGGCATTAGCGTTGATTATACAAACCTCTCTTGGGGTGATTTTGAAAATCGATTTCTAATGGCTGCAGCATCAGGAGAAGCTCCTGATGTGGGTGGTGCTGGTGCTTTGTTTATTCCTGAACTAGGCCTTAGAGGAGCATTAGTTGATCTTACAACAATGCCTGGCTTTAACGAAGTATATAATCGCTCCTATCCTGCTTTTTATCGTTCTTTGCAGTATAAGAATGTCACTTTTGGAGTCCCATACACTGCAACTGTTTCAACTGCTTTTCAACGTGATGATATCTTAAATGATATAGGTATTAAGTCGATTAGTACATGGGATGAGCTAAGACAAGTGCTTCCAAAGTTACAGGCTAAAAACTCAAACTTTGCCCTGCAATGGTTTTTAACTGATACTCTTTATGCCGATGTTAATATGTTTATGTGGCAACGTGGTGCTGATGACTACAATGATGATTTGACCAAATCAGGTTATGATGATCCCGAAGCCATTACTGCTTTTACAGATTACGTTGAACTTTACACGGCATTTCTTTAGGAATAT
>DUTE01000372.1 GCA_012842235.1 Bacillota bacterium | reverse complement strand
GTATAGGTCGCAAAGATGCTATTCCGGTTAGTCGCAGTAAAGATGCTTTACACATTTATGTAAAATGCAGCCGCTGCGATGAAATCATTCCTGTTCGTATTAGTTTAAAAGACGAAGTGCAGGAAAACTATGATACAAGTAAAGACAAAAGTTATGCATTCTTTGTTCGCAAAGAGGTCTCAGGCAGCGGTTCTAATCGCTGTTTTGCCCGTGTAAGTGTCTATCTTGAGTTTGATGGCCAGTTCAAAGTGATAGATGCAGATATTAAAGGTGGAACTTTTGTAGAAAAAGCAGAATATGATGCGAGTATTTAAAAGGAAAAACCAGGGCGTTCAATGAATCGCCCTGGTTTTTCCTTTGTTTTGTTGTA
The DNA here is from genome assembly GCA_012842235.1 of Bacillota bacterium. Classification (GTDB taxonomy): domain Bacteria; phylum Bacillota; class DTU065; order DTU065; family DTU065; genus DUTE01. The sequence continues at coordinate 5,677 of DUTE01000372.1, read as the reverse complement.
TTTGGCAACAACTTAAAACAGTTATTTGGTAACTAACTTATGGTTCGTAAAAGTCCAATTACTTTCCCTAAGATGTTTACATCTTTCGTAAAGATCGGTTCCATAATGGAGTTTTCTGGTTGCAATCTAACTTGATTCTTTTCTTTAAAAAAGCGTTTTACAGTTGCTTCATCTTCGATAAGAGCAACGACAATATCGCCATTATCAGCGGCATTTTGTCGTCTTACTAAAACAAGATCACCAGGAAGAATTCCTGCCTCGATCATACTTTCACCACGAATTCGAAGAAGGAAACAATCGCTCTCTTTAACCATTTCTTTTGGAAGTGGATAAGAAGTCTCGATGTTTTCAGTAGCTAAGATAGGAGAACCAGCAGCTACTTCACCAACTAAAGGCACTAAAACAGCTTCAACAGCATCAGCGTAGTAGTCCTCATGGTTAATAATGGTTATAGCTCGAGGCTTATCCTCGGCTTTTTTAATGTACCCTTTTTTTTCTAGTCTTTCGAGATAGCCATGTACAGTAGCAGTAGATTTTAACCCCGTCATTGCACAGATCTCTCTTACTGTAGGGGGATACCCGTTTTCCATAATGCCTTGGCGGAGTAGGTTAAGTATCTCTTCTTCGCGAGCAGAAAGTTTAGTTTTAGAAGCCAAAAAATACACCTCCCCAAAACCCAATCTTACAAATAGTATAACACAGGATCGCTAAAAAACAAACAATTGTTCACTTTAACTTGACACGAACACATGTACGGTGTACTATATAAATGAACAGATGTTCGCACTACTTTAAAAGAGGTGTACAGGCTATGAGAAAACAGAAAGCCTATTTTGTTCAAAGACTGAAGTGGAGCATCTTGTTAATATTACTAATAACCGCAGCTATACTAATTGATATAGATCATACCCAGGCAAATGGAGATATCCCTTCAGGAAGAATATCAATTCAAGTTGGTAAGAATGATAGTCTGTGGAGTATTGCTAGAAGAATAGATCCAGACTACGACACCAATGAGATAATATGGTATCTAATTCATTTAAATGGGTTAGAAAACAGAATTGTAAGAGAAGGACAGATTTTAATCTTTGATTATGCTGCCATAAGGTAGCTAACTTTGATTGCTTGTTGAAAAATAGCTAGGGTAAAAGAGTGCCGATTTCTTTAAAGCTTTTTACAAGGTGATCTGCGTCTTTTAATTCTTCCTGGTCACCATAGCCAAAAAGACAACCAATAGTTGGTAGATTATTAGCTTTACCAGCCTCTATATCAGATTTTCTATCACCAATCATATAGGCTTCTTTAATATTAGGGTAATCAGCTAAAAGTTTAGCGACAAGATCTGCTTTGGTTTTTGTGTTAAAGCGACCAGCGCTATAAAGGTCAGTAAAAAGCTCTGAAAAACCGCTGTATTTTACAAGACCAGCGATATATTCTTCTAAACCGTTGCTAACAACAAAAATGTCATAACCACGATCTTTTAAATCATTTAAGGTTTCTTCAACACCAGGATAATAGACACTCTTTCCTTGTTTAATTAGTGCAAGTTCCTTGTCGAGCATTATCTGATCAGCTTTGACGCGTATTTCTGAAGGAATATCAGGAAGTAAGGTCTCCCATATTTGATCTAATGTTTTACCAAGTTGAGCAAGAAGCATTTCTGCAGGTGGTGTAGGTCCTTTATATAATCCTAACTTCCTCATTTCTTCAAATGATTCTCTAAAAGCAGGAACAGCTACATGCTCTGTGTGAAGTAGAGTACCATCCATGTCGAAAAAAGCAGCCTTCATTGTGACACACCTTTCTGTATTTTTTAATGCTAAAGTAGGAAAAAAACTACTTAGACATTTAGCATCAAGGTAAAAAAATGAAATTAATTATTTTAACAACTAAAATATTAGCTTCTTAAAAACTATGCATCTAAAGAAACGATGACATATCACATATATTCTAAGGCATTATAACATTAAATGCTACCTTTTTACTAATACCCCAGTAAACCCCAAGTAAGCTTGGGGTTCTTTTTTTAAATATTTTTAAGTTATTTTAAATTATTTTTTAAAAATAGCAGGAGAAGAGAATTATAAGTTGAATTGTATCATTAAAAGTGGGAGAAAGTGGGGGAAAGTGGGTGGCTTTATGTTTATAGGAGAATATACGCATAGTCTTGATAGTAAAAGCCGCCTAACTATACCAGCTAAATTCCGTTCAGAACTAGGTGAACTCCCTATTGTTACAAAAGGACTTGATGGATGTTTATTTCTTTTTCCAACAGACGAATGGGAAAACATTGTAGAAAAATTAAAAAATCTCCCTTTGGGTAAACCTGAGGTTAGAGCATTTACAAGGTACTTTCTTTCTGCAGCAGCAGAGGCGGAAGTAGATAAGCAGGGAAGAATTGTTGTCCCTACTAATTTAAAAGAACATGCTGGCATAGAGAAAGAGACAGTTGTAGTTGGCGTATCTAGTAGAATAGAGATTTGGGAACCCCTTAAATGGCAAGAATATATGCAATCCTATAGTAGTTCAATTACTGAGATTGCAGAAAAGCTTGTTGATTTAGGCATTTAGAGGGTGTAAAGATGGAAAAAATGATTCATATTCCAGTTTTATTTCATGAGGCGATGGAGCATATGGCTCCTAAGGAAGGAAAGATAATTATCGATGCTACTTTAGGTAGGGCAGGACATGCCAGAGGCTTCTTAGATAGAGAAGCAGCAGTAATCGGTTTTGATCAAGACTTAGAAGCAATAAACTCAGTAAAAGAAACCTTTGGGCTTGTGCAAATTCACGATAATCCACTAATATACAAAAACAATAATTTTACAGTAGTGCATGATAACTTCAAGAATCTTGCCCCCGCATTAGACTTACTTGGCATAAAAGCCGTGCAGGGGGTGTTTTTTGACTTAGGCGTTTCCTCTCCGCAATTTGATGATAGTGAACGTGGTTTTAGTTATCGCTTTGATACAGAACTTGATATGCGTATGGATCAGACCCAAGAACTATCAGCTTGGGATATTGTCAATAGTTATGATGTAGAAACGTTATCAAAAATAATCAGAGAATATGGTGAAGAGAGATTTGCTAGACGCATTGCAGCGTCAATAGTAAGGAATCGACCAGTAGATACTACCGGACAACTAACAGAGATAATTAAACAAGCAATGCCCAAGAAAGCAAGAGAGGATCAGCATCCAGCAAAAAGAACATTTCAAGCTTTACGGATTGCGGTAAACGATGAGCTAGGTGCATTAGAGAAAGGACTAAATAGTGCTTTAGAGGTTCTAGACACAGGGGGTAGGTTAGGGGTTATATCATTCCATAGTTTAGAAGATCGCTTGGTGAAGAATTTTTTTAAAGCACAAGAAGATCCTTGTATCTGTCCTAGAGATCTACCAATTTGTGCCTGTGGAAAAACACCAAAACTACAGATCATTACCAAAAGACCAATCCAACCAAGTTCAGAAGAGATAAAGCTTAATAGGCGTTCTCGTAGTGCAAGGATGCGTATAGCAGAAAGAATTACCACTAGGGAGGTGGGAGAGTGGTAGAACAAAGTACTAGCCCCAAAAAGGTTAGCATGACAAGAACAACAAAAAAAGATGCTCGGCCCCAAAGGCGGCAAATAGAAGAGAACTTTCCTGCCATAGTGGTACTTTTAATAATTGTACTTGCTCCTCTAATAGGTGTAGCTTTTCTACAGGGAAAAGTTTCAGCACTTTCGTTGCAGCTAGATAAAGCTCAAAACACCTTACAATTAGAAGAAGAAAAGCTTGACCAATTGACATACCAACTAAAAGAGCTTCAATCATTACAACGAATTGAAAAGGCGGCTTTATCTTTAGGGTTAGTAAAAAACGACAAAACTGAGATAGTAGTTCTAACCCCACCAGAGCCAAGGTCTTTGTCTGATAGTGAGGCAAAAGAGGCTGGCCCTGTGGAGATAAAAGGTGCTGCAGTGGCAAGCTTATTTAACAGGCTATTAGATTTTTTATACGGTCTTTTAGGGGGATAGGAGGCTGATGTTCTTTTATGAGCAAAAAAAATGAGATGAGGCTCGTCCTCATCTTTTTTTTAGTATGTCTCTGTGCTTTTATTATTACTTTAAGATTAGTTAAGATTCAACTCATAAAGGGAAAGGAAATCACCCAAAAAGCACTTTATCAGAGGCTAAAGCTAGAAGAGATAACTCCTGAAAGAGGTCGTATTCTTGATAGAAATGGCAAGACATTGGCGGTAAGTCTCCCTACTCCTGCAGTCTATGCCGATCCAAGTCTTATTAAAGATCCAGAAGGTACAGCTAAAGCTTTAGCACCTATTTTAGAGATGAAAGAAGAAGAACTAGTCAAACTGCTAAAAAGCAATAGTCAATTTGTCTGGTTAACGAGGAAAATTTCTGTAGAAAAAAGAGATGAGATTAATAACCTAAACCTTCGAGGCATACGTATTATCAGTTTACCAAGGCGTTTCTATCCCGAAGGTGAGCTTGCAGCTTCAACGATTGGTATCGCTGGTATAGACAATCAAGGTCTTGAAGGTATTGAGGTAACATATGAGAGATATCTTGCAGGGGAGACAGGTGTTTTTTCAGTAGAAAAAGACCCCGCTGGTAGAGAAATACCTGTAGGATTTAAAGAAAAAACTCTTCCTAAAGACGGAGCAGATATCTATCTTACTATAGATAGTGTAATCCAACATATTGCTGAAAGAGAAATTGCCCGTGCGGTTATTGATTCCAAGGCAAAATCTGGTGTTTTAATTGCTATGGAGCCAAAATCGGGAGAGATTTTAGCTTTGGCGCAATATCCAAGCTTCAATCCTAACGATTTTGCGAAATACTCTTTAGAAACAAGAAAAAACAAGGCAATTACTGAGAGTTTTGAACCAGGATCTACCTTTAAGGTTTTTGTAGCAGCAGCAGCAATTGAAGAAGGTATAGTTACCCCAGAAACTATAGTGTATGATCCTGCCTATTATCGGATAGGCAACAATTATATACGTTGCTCTAATTATTGGGGACATGGAGAAGAGACGTTTCTTGAGTCTTTAGAGAGATCGTGTAATCCTATTTATGCTAAACTTGCAGCTGAAGATATGGATAAAAATGTACTCTATCAATACATTAGAGGTTTTGGTTTTGGCCAAAAGACAGGTGTTGATTTTTATGGGGAAGCAACAGGAATACTATCTTCTGTAGGAAATATCAGTAAACTAGGTTTAGCCAATATAGGCTTTGGGCAAGGTATCGCAGTTACTCCGCTACAGCTTGTAACTGCTTTAAGTGCAATTGCTAACGGCGGCTATTTGCCTAAACCTACTTTAGTTAAAAGTTATAAGGCAAATGGGCAAACTATCGCCAAAGAGACTGAACCTAAAAAGCAGGTTATTTCTACACAGACAGCAGAGACTATGCGTATGATGCTTCGCTCAGTTGTTGTCAACGGTTCGGGAAAACGTGCTGATGTGCCAGGGTTTCCTGTAGGAGGAAAAACTGGAACAGCGCAGGTAGCTGAAAAAGGTGGATATTCATCTGATAGGGTAGTTGTCTCCTTTTTAGGTTTTGCACCGGTAGATGATCCGCAAATAGTTGCTTTAGTGGCCATATATGATCCACAAACAGATCAAAACTTAGGAGGCCTTATTGCAGCGCCAGTCTTTAGAGAATTTACCAAAG
>DUTE01000044.1 GCA_012842235.1 Bacillota bacterium | reverse complement strand
TTTAGTTAATGTTCCCAAAGATAATTTATCTTTAATAGTTAAGATCGTGTTTAACGATCTAGAACAGGTCTCTAAAGAAAATCCCAATCAAAAAGTTTACTCCAAAAGTATAGATAGCGAATTCAGTCTTGAAGAGATAGTCTTTTCTATCAAAGGACCACGAGGTAGATATCACCAAAAGAAAGCACCTATTAATGGATCTGAAGAAATCGAGGTTGTTTTCGATAAACTAATTCCTGGTTCATACTATGTTGAAGCTTTTGCAAGAGGTAAATACTCTAATGATAACCGTATGTATGATATTTATGCGGGTAAAGCCTCAAAAACTATAGCAGAAGAAAAAACGGATCGGTTAGAGCTTCCTTTGTTTCTAAACGATGGTGAACTAGAAATTTATGTAGACATAGATGAAGAAGTGTATGGGACAAGTGAAGCAATAATTACTGTTTTAGATACTAACGAAAAAATACTTTATGAAAAAAGAAGTAGAAACACAAAGTTAAGTGCTCTAAAACCTAATCGTTATCAAATAGAGGCTGCTATTAATATTGACGGTAAAAACTATGAAACTAAAACAGACCAAATCAAAGTAAGACCTGGTAAAACTGAAACCCTTAGAATTAGTTTTAATGGTGCAAGTTTAGTCTTATCCATATCTGACCTCCAAAAAGAACCTAAAACACCTAATGATTTAGCTGGATTTTTTGTTGATGATAAAGTTTTGCTTAAATGGTCAAAATCTGATGAAGAGAATATAAGAGGTTATGTTGTGGCACGTAGCGAGGGTAGAGATGGTAAAAAAGTAATGCTTTTGCCAGAAACAACAGAGACGTCATTTGTCGACGATACAGTGACTAAAAACGGTGAATATTACTACTATGTGTGTTCTGTAGATGAAGAAAGTCTAATGTCTCAGTGGAGCGAACCTGTGAAAGTAGTAGTAGATAGAGATTTTTTTGGTTTAAAAGATAATGCTAGATGGCAGATAACAGAAAAGTTTACTGTAAAAAATAGAGACGGTCAAGTAAGCAGTTCTGAGGCAAATACCCACATACTTGCTGTTTTAGAGACAAAGTTTTCGTCAAAAGACAAAATCTATAAGATGCAACTATCTAATAACAATGGTGAAGCTAAGAAGTATTATATAAAACTTGCTGATAAAACCTATACTTATTATGATGAATCTAGCAACGATGAAACAAAAATTGGCGTTTTACCTCTTTTATACAAAGATAAGATTAGACCTTTTGTTCCATTAAATGACGGAACTTTATTTGAACCATTAGAAATAAATGATTTTAATAATGATCTTTCTGTATATGAAGCTCTAGCAAAGGGATATAGCAACACAGAATATTGCTATAAAATCCATGCTTATTCTGGCTACTTTGAGATTACCATAACTAAAGAATTATTAAATGGTAATCTCCTTATAACCGAAATAATTGCTCAAAGAGAATAAAATACAACTTAGGAAAAGAAAGGCACCAGCTTCAAGCTGGTGCCTTTCTTTTTTTAACTAATAGCCTGTCTAAAATGTAATGGGCAAAATAATTAGATAGTTTTTATCTTAAATAAAACGACAACATCGTGTTCACAATCTAAAAGTAGATTGATAAGCTTTTTGTTAATGACAGACATAGATGGAAATGCTTTATTGTATTTAGGAGAGTCCAAGACGATCAGAAACAGATACGCTTCATTATTGTCATTAAAACCTACTTCAGAAGTTCTATACCAATTAACTAGCATTTTCTCTTCTGTAAAGGGATAAAAAGGGGTAAGATCAACTTTAACAGTAATACTGCTAGAATCATCAACTTTCCAGTTGAGGTTATACTCTCCTTCAACAGGTGTTGGTATAAAGATTAAATGTTGTTCAACTTCTTTTTTCTCATTCCTTTGTTCGGGGGAACGAGTTATTTTAGCTAAACAGATACTATCGACAGGAGTATGTTCAGCATTATTGTAAACATCCATCCACAGCTCTAGGCTACTGTCAAATGTCAGTTTGTATTTAGCAGAACGTATACCCATAAGTCTAATAATTGTATCTATCTCAGCATCGGTTACAGAGTTTATTTTATTCAAAGTAGAAGATGTTTTTGTTTTTGGTAAAAAAGCGTAAAGACAGATAACTATTGCGAACAAAAGCAGTATCAAAATAACAGTAAAAGGCTTTTTAGTTCCTCTCATTGGCTTCATACCTTCTCTCTATTAACGTAATATACTTTATCCTCGATGTTCTTTCAAAAAGCAAAGGCTCGTTTTCGAACAGTTCTATTTATCGAAATAGGCCACTACTTGTTCAATAGGCAGTTCTATTTCTTCGTAAGTTTTCTGGTTTTTGATTTCAACTAATCCTTCATTAGTCCTTTTGCCTACTGTTATTCGGTAAGGGATGCTAGCAAGTTCAAAGTCCTTAAATTTCGAACCAGCTCTCTCATGACGATCATCTAGCAAAACCTCAATAGAAGACTCCTTGAGCTGGTTATATAGAGAAAAAGCCAGCTTTTTTTGGGAAGTATCTTTTATATTAATAGGAACGATTACAACCTGAAAAGGTGTGATAATTTCAGGAAGATTTAGACCATCTTTAGTAGCATAGGTTTCAGTTAAGATACCTAGGAGTTTAAGCAAATCTATCGAGATAATTTCAGTTGCCGCCAATTTGTTTTTACCGTTTTCATCTAGGTAGTAAATCTTTTGTCTTCTATCAGCAGAAAAAGTTTTAGCAAATGCTACTGTAGTAATAGGTTTTAGGGGTCTGTTACAATTGGGGCACTCCGATAAATCAAACTTTTTTAGATCACAGATCTTTGCAGTAAAATCATGGTTAAAGTTGACATTTAGAAGATGGTAATCGTCTTTATTGGCTCCTGTGACAAAATTCTTCATTTGTGCAACTTCTTGATCGATAAATATAGGTATCTTTAAACCAACAGGTCCAACAGATCCAGGTAATGCTCCAGTAGTTTTTAAGACCGTATCAGAATCGGCGTTTTTCAACAAATCAGGATCTATATCTAACACGTTAGCAAGCTTATTAAGACTCAGCTCACGGTCACCTCTTATAAGAGCAGCAAAAACCTTGTCTTTGTATGTACATATTAAGGTTTTTGCAATTTCTTTGTTACTGATATTTAAAAATGCCGCTAATTCA
>DUTE01000043.1 GCA_012842235.1 Bacillota bacterium | reverse complement strand
TTGCTTTGTTGCAAAACTCCTCGAAGAAGATTTTGCTCTAACTAAAAAAATCAACAATTAAGTAAATTACCACAAATGTTTTGCCAAAGCTCTTTACAATACAAGATATGATAAGCCAACAATTATCATTCGAGATTGTATTTGAGAAAAAGTAACAAACAGGATAGGAAAAGAGGCTAGAGGCTATAGCTATTTATTCAAGAATTATACTTTGAACTTACACAAAACCAATATTTACTTTTTGATTTTTGATGCTTTTAAGTTAGCAAGAAGAGTCCCTGAACTTCTTAGTCTACTTTTTACTTCTATATACACTGGTATAGATCTAAAAGTGTTATACCAGTCATTTTCTACTTTTGACCAAATGCTAGGGTAAGTTGCCCGCACTATTTTCCCAAAGCCTACTGGATCAACACCCATTTCCTTAATCGTTTCAATTGCTGCAATAACTTCATTTTTTACCTGGTTAGCTTGTAAAGATTCTAAGTATGCCCACATCTGCTTTGAAGTGGAGTTTAAAACAGCTAATTGTTCACCTATAGAACCTATAATGATGATCTGTACAACAAAGCTAAGCTGATTATTTTTGATTTGCGGACGTATAATACAACTGCTCGAAATAATCTCTAAAGCTGTATAACCTATTTTAGGTATGTCAATAGGAGTAATTCCACCTTTAACATCTGATAGCAAAAGCATCAATCCCCGTGAGATCTTCTGATCAACAAATCCAGCAAATTGCTCTTTTTGAAACAAAGCACTTCCCATGATTTCAATGTATTTTTCACCATCTACATGTTTTAGGTCAAGATAGGTACACGCATAATCCTGGCCTTTATTAGCGATGGCCCCTACAAGTTCTTTTGTTTGACTAGTAAGGCCTTTAGAGACTTTTACTTGGGATTTAAAAAGATGGTCTAAGCCCATACCGGTAATAGGTTCGGAAACAACCGTCCCTTCTAATATTTCACTTGCTTTTTTATCTGTTACAGCTATCCATGTAGTAGGTCGGATCTCATAATCTCTGATAAGAAAATCTGTTACGCAACTTAGTCCTTTATCAAAAACGTCTTTGTTTATCACAAAAATCTGATTAAAGCCCCAGTACAATATTTTAGGTGAATAGGTAATAACATTTCTAACAGCATCAAAAATAGTTAGACCTGTGCTAGTTAGTACTGTTATATTTGACTGTCCAGCAGATTGCTTGTCGTTACTAGACTCAACTATATGTACTGTAATTTTAAACTGGTCTCCCTCTAAATCAATGCCACAAGCAGTAACTATGCCATGGTTTTCAATCTCAGTTGCACTCCAGCAACCAGTTAGAAATAACATTATAAAGGCAAATAGTATTAATTTTTTTTCATTAATCATTTTCATCCTTCTTTTTTAAATGATCCAACCGAAATACGCCCCTTTTTTTGTCTATAGCTAATTGCCAAGGGCGAAATGCTTGTTTCCAGAACGGATATCGAAGAAAAGTATCTTTCATTTGTGAAGGGAGAAAAGGTGCTATTGGAGAAAGGTAGGGAATACCAAAAGAGTAAAGAGAGCAAAGATGGATTATTGTAACAATAATTCCAAACCCAAGCCCAAAAAGACCATAAATTCCTACAAGAAACAGATAAAAATACCTTAATAGTGTAACTGTATCTAACAGTGAGGGAATAACAAAATTAGCTATAGCTGTCAGAGCGATTATAATGACCATTGGAGCTCCAACTAAACCTGCACGCACAGCAGCATCGCCTAAAACTAAAGCGCCAACAATATTGACAGCTCCCCCTACAGCAGTAGGCATTCTAATGCCAGCTTCTCTTAATATTTCAAAAAACAGAGAGAGAATAAGAGCCTCAATCAAAGACGGAAAAGGGGTTTGTATTCTTGCAGCTATTAGTGACAAAGCAAGTTTTGTTGGTAGAAGTTCATGGTGAAAAGAGGCTAAACCAACATAGAGCGGCAGTGTTACAACACTTAGAAAAAAAGCAAGAAACCTTAAAAGACGAAGTGCACTTTGAAAGATAAAATGCCCGTGATAGTCCTCTGTTGATTGGAAATTCTCAATAAACAGTGCTGGAAGCGTAAGAACAAACGGTGTTCCATCAACAATAACAGCGATTCTTCCTTCAAGTAGTTTCGCTGCAACGCGATCAGGCTTTTCACTTGTACCAATAGTTCTAAAAGGAGAAAAAGGAGAATCAGTAACAAGTTCTTCGAGATAACCCGCAGACAAAACACCATCGATAGCGAACTCTTTAAGTCGCCTTTTTAACTCCTCGACAATCTCTGGTCTAGCAATCCCTTTAATATAGGCTATACATACAGGAGTTTTTGTACGTACACCAATTGTGGTCATTTCCAAAACCAGATTAGGGTCTCGGATTTTTCGACGTAATAACGCAGTATTAACCCTTAAGGTTTCAATAAAGCCTTCTTTAGGACCAGTAATGGTCTTTTCAGTATCTGGTTCTTGAATACTACGTTGTTGCCATTTAAAATAACTTATCAGCAAAACCTCATTAATGCCATCAATGAGAAGTGCAGTTTCACCATTTAATATCCCATCAACTAACATATCCATATCATCTGCTTTTTTAGTTTCAGCTGACAAAAGAAGATGTTTGTTAATAGCTTCAAAGGTGTTTAACTCGGTGTCAGCAATATTTGCAAAAAAATCTTCAATAATAAGTGGCTTCATTACTCGTTCTTCAATAGCTTCTTTGTCAGCTAAACCATCTACAAACACAACTGCAGCTTTTGTTAAACCAGCTTTACCTATGTTAAACTCTCTAATGATTACATCGGGACTTTGTTGGAAAAGAGTTTTCAAATAGCTCAATTTTACATCGAGAAAACTACTAAAAGAGGAGTTATAGTTATCGTCGTTAGTTTTTTGGGGTTTAGAAAGTGCTCTATAAAAACCAAGTTTTCTTTTTAGCCAGGAAAACATGTTCTCACCTCTATAATCTTAAGAACCCAAATTCAGAATTTTGCTGCGAATAAGGCCAATTAAAGGGAAAAACAACCCAAAGAGCAAGGTAATATAAGGCCATATGTATGCATCAAACCAACTTATAAATTCCAGATTACTAGGAGTTTGCATAGCAAAAACAAAAATCAAAAAAGCAGAAGGTAAAATAACTACTTTATATGAATCAAGTTTCAAAAGCTCTGCTGTACTTGATACCATTGCATAAAAACTAACACATGTAGCTACAAAACCTAGCAAATTAAAAGACAAACCTACAAATATTTCAAAACGAGTTAGTA
>DUTE01000371.1 GCA_012842235.1 Bacillota bacterium | reverse complement strand
TTGGTGTTGTTGTTACTAATAATAATAACACAAGGGAACTATTTTCTTATTTATTTTCCTACCGTAACTTTTACGCTATGTAAGCCAAAATTATCTATTCCTACTACTACAAAAAAGCCCCTGCCCTTTTGGGCAGGGGCTTTTTGATCATTTAATGCATAACATAAACTTCGTATCCTTTTTCTTTTAACTCTTGAACCACTCTATCGGCATTTTCTTTCTGTCTAAAAGCTCCCACCTGCACATAGTATGGTCCTGAACCAGAACCAAGAACATATGTGTCATAACCTAAAGCTTGTAATTCGGCTTCGGCTTTTTTGGCAATTGAAACCCCAGAATACCTACCAACTCTAACCCGATATAAAGACTGGTTCGTCTCTGAAACGCTATCATCTGGCAAATCTGCCGACGTAGTTTGTGATGAAATATCCCTAGATTCTATGTCTACTGGTGCTATATTGACAGTATCATTTTGCACAATATCTTTGTCTCCAGAGTCAGCAACCCTATTCAGCAAATAGTTGCCAAGCATAACTCCTATCCAAACTGCCAAGACACCAAGTACTACAAACCCCCCATATAGCCAGCGGTTATTGTTCCTAGAAGAGTTCGGCTTTTTTGCCATCTTCTCAACTCCTTCCATGTCGGGCAAAGATATTCACTTAAACTTATTAATAGGACCGTTTCTTTATGTCTATTTTATGTTCAATTATTGTAAGACATTCACCGACTAGATATAATGATCCAACTAAAGCAAGAAATCCTTTCCCTACAGAGAGTTCTAACGCTTCTTCGAGATTTTCACAGATTATACAGGGGGTTTTCTTAAAAAGCTTGGTAAGGGTTTCTGGTGCTACTGCTCTTTTATTATTCATTTTAGGAAGATATACCTTCTCAAAATAACCGTCTATTTGTTTTACCATAGTAAAATAGTCCTTATCTCCCATGGTAGCAAAGATCAGCTTACCAGCTAGTCTTTCTTCCTTCCAAAAATTCATAAAAGACTCCATAGCTTGCTCATTGTGTGCCCCATCTACAAGAAGATCTAAAAAAGGGAAGTACTGTAGTCTTCCAGGCCAATATGCCTTACTAAAAAGCTCAAAACTGTTTAATTCTCTTACGCCAAGTTCTCTTAGAGCTAGATACGCACAAAGTGCATTAGTGCCTTGATGCCTACCTAAAAGGGGTAAAACACCTTGAAATTTAAGCTTAGGAAAACTAACAAACGCTGGAGATAATCCGTTCATTTTTAAATCAATGGGCAGAAAGTCTTTAGCTAAAGTTATTTTTGCCCCAACAGTTTTAGCTCTCTCTAAAAATATATCTTCTAGGCCATCCCTTTGTGGTGCTACTACTACTGAAGTTTTTGGCTTAATAATAAAAGACTTTTCTTTAGCAATCGAATAAAGATCCTCACCTAGAAATTTAGTGTGATCAAGGCCAATTGGTGTAATAATCGATATTAAAGGAGCAACAACTGTAGTTGCATCTAATCTTCCCCCAAGACCAGTCTCCCAAATTATATAGTCTGGCTTCTTTTCAGCAAAATAAACTAAAGCAATTAGAGTAAGTTGCTCAAAAAAGCTCAAATCAATATCTGATGTTTTACTAAATACTTCAGTATAGATTAGGGCAAAATCCTCTTTTGAGATCTGTTTATTATTAATAGTTATTCTTTCTGTAATGTCAATTAAATGGGGCGAGACAAAACTCCCCACCGATTTTTTCTCTCGTTTTAATCCAGCTTTAATCAAAGCTCCTACGGAACCTTTGCCATTTGTTCCTGCGATATGGATAAAATTAAGGTTTTTTTCTGGATGGTTTAATCTTTCAATTGCCTCTTTCATACGACTTAGCGTAGCATTTCTTGGAAAGTGCTGGCTTTCGTTGAGCTTTATTATTGCCTCTTTAAATTCCATATCCCTGACCCCTTTTTAGGCAGTAAGCCCAGGACTTAGTCCTGGGCCTTTCTCTATTGTAACTCTTTGAGCCGTTGAATTAACTTCTGTTGCTTATTTTGATAATCAGCAAGTTTTTCTCTCTCTTTTTCAACTACTTGAGCAGGTGCTTTGGTTACAAAACCTTGATTTTGCAGCTTACCTGAGGCAATCTTGATCTCTTTTTCCATCTTTTGAATCTCTGCCTTTAGACGGGCGATCTCTTTATCAAAATCGATCATATCCTCTAGGGGCATGTAGGCAGTTATGCCTGCTACAACTGCAGTAACTGCCTTATCAGGTTTGCTCTTAAGAGGAGCTACCTCAGAAGCTTTAGCTAGTGCTTTTAGATAGCTGATCTGCTCTTCAAGGAGATTACCTTCATAAAGAATACGAATCTCTTTCCCTGGAGAGACACCTAGTTCTGCTCGAATATTGCGAATTTGAGTAATTAGTTCTACAAGTTGATTCATATCCCTTTCTGCATCCTTGTCCTCAAAGCTAAGCTTATTAGAAGGCCAACTCTGAACCATAATACTTTCACCTTCATGGGGCAAGCTTTGCCAAATCTCCTCGGTAATAAAAGGAACATACGGATGGAGAATCTTCAGAATTGTATCAAGACTCAGCCAAAGTACATATCTAGTCTCTTTTTGGGCTTCTTCACCCATATTACCATACAAAGCAGGTTTAGATAGCTCAATAAACCAGTCGCAAAACTCTCCCCAAACAAAATCATAAAGAAGTTTTGCTCCCTCACCCATATCATAGTTTTCTAGATTTTTAGAAAGACTCTCTACGGTGTTTTTGAGCCTTGTAAGGAACCAACGATTTGCCAAAAGCTTTGGTTCACATTCTTCGGGTATTTCATCTTCAAGGTTCATCAAAGCAAACCTTGATGCATTCCAGATCTTGTTCATAAAATTACGGCTTGCCTCTACCTTATCCCAGTGAAAACGCATATCGTTGCCAGGAGCAACACCATTAACTAAGGTAAAACGCAAAGCATCTGCACCATAATCTTTTATTACCTCTAATGGATCGATACCATTGCCAAGAGACTTACTCATTTTTCTTCCCTGTTCATCTCTTACTAAACCATGGATACAAACATCTCTAAATGGTATTTCTCCCATAAATTCCATACCCATAAAAACCATACGTGCAACCCAAAAGTAAATAATATCAAAACCAGTCACTAGAACCGATGTTGGATAGAAATAGTCTAATTCTTCAGTCTTTTCTGGCCAGCCCATGGTAGAAAATGGCCATAAAGCAGAACTAAACCATGTATCTAAAACATCAGGATCTCTTGTAAGTTTTGCAGAATTACATTTTGGGCAATGGGTAGGGTCTTCCCTTTTGACAATAACTTCACCACACTCGTCACAATACCAAACCGGTATGCGATGGCCCCACCAAAGTTGTCTGCTTATGCACCAATCCCTAACGTTTTCTACCCAATTTAAGTAGAGTTTTGAGAAACGTTCTGGATAAAATTTAATTCTACCGTCTTTAACAGCCTCAATTGCAGGTTCTGCAAGAGGTTTCATTTTTACAAACCACTGTTTACTAACAAGTGGCTCTATTACTGTATCACAGCGATAACAAGTACCTACTGCATGCTGACAATCCTCAACTTTGACCAAAAAACCTTGTTCTTGTAAATCTTTAACAATTCTTTCTCTTGCCTCATAGCGGTCTAGGCCCTTGTATTTGCCAGCTTCTTCGGTCATGATAGCATCAAAACCAATTACTGTTTCAATCTCTAGAGAATGTCTCTGTCCTACCTCAAAGTCGTTAGGGTCATGACCAGGTGTGATTTTTACCATACCTGTACCAAACTCTGGATCTACATATTCATCAGCAATAATTGGGATAGCTCTACCTACAAGAGGTAAAATAACTTCTTTGCCTATAATGTCTTGGTACCTCTCATCATCTGGATGTACTGCAACTGCAGTATCACCAAGCATAGTCTCTGGTCTTGTGGTAGCAATTGTTATATACCCTGAACCATCTTTAAAAGGGTATTTTATGTGCCAAAAGTGGCCTTGCATATCTTCGTGCTCGACTTCAACATCACTAAGTGCTGTATTACAACGAGGGCACCAGTTGATAATATAGTCTCCCTGATAAATTAGGCCTTTTTCATAAAGACTAACAAAGACTTCACGTACTGCCTTCGAACAACCCTCATCCATCGTAAAGCGCTCTTTTTCCCAATCACAAGAAGCACCTAACTTTTTAAGCTGATTTATAATAGTGCCTCCATATTTTTCTTTCCAAGCCCAGACTCTTTTTAGAAACTCCTCTCTCCCAAGATCATGTTTAGTAAGGTTTTCTGTCTCTAAAAGCATATGTTCAACCTTAATCTGAGTGGCAATGCCTGCATGATCTGTCCCTGGGATCCAGGTAGTTTGTTTTCCTTTCATTCGGTTATAACGCACTAAAATGTCTTGTAAGGTATTATCAAGTGCGTGACCAATATGAAGATTTGCTGTAACATTCGGTGGAGGAATAACCACTGAAAATGGTTCTTTAGTCTTATCCACTTCACCATGAAAGTATCTTCTCTCTACCCAAAAATCGTAGATACGATCCTCTACTTGGCTAGGATCGTATACCGTCGATAGTTGTTTTTGCCCCATTACTTTACCTCCTACTCTAGCAAAAATAAGTTGATAGAAAATAAAAGATCCTCTCGTCAAAGGACGGAGGACCGCGGTACCACCTTTATTCTTCCTACGTATTGGAAGCTCTCTGATGCTTTAACGGGCATTAGTCGTTGCCGGCTACTTAATTCACAGGCAAAGCTCTGAGGCGACCTTCGCTAACAGTTCCCAATGCCTATACCCCCTACTTCATC
>DUTE01000370.1 GCA_012842235.1 Bacillota bacterium | reverse complement strand
TTTGATGTTGAAGCTCATTTGGTGGCCTCAGGTGGTATTGACGGTTTTGAAGGAAGTGGCATCTTTGTTATTCAAGGAGAAGAAAAAAACATTGAAGAAGCATTAAAGACAGTTGCATCGATAAAACAGGCATAAGAAGATATACCAAAGGTACGGTTACTTGGCTCATGGTTATTGAACAATGGTTTTATTAACATAGGCTAAAAACCGCAAAGATAATATTGCTATCAAGATGGTTTAGGGGGAAAAGAAATGGAAAAAATCGTCGTAGAAGGCGGTTACCCCTTGCATGGGGAAGTTAGCATCAACGGTTCTAAAAATGCAGCTTTAGCAGTTTTAGTAGGTGCTGCATTGGGAGATGAACCCTGTCGTATAGACAATGTTCCACACTACACTGATATATATGATATTATCGAGATATTAAGGGATCTTGGTGCAGAAATTGAGTGGGCAGATGAAGACTCCTTGATAATCGATGGCCATAGGCTATACAATCCGGTAGCTTCATATGAGCTTGTCCGTAAGCTCAGAGGCTCATTCTATGTTGCCGGTCTTTTACTTGCTAAGCTCGGTTACTGTGAAGTTCCTCTTCCAGGAGGAGATCCGTTTTCGAGTAGACCAGTCAATTTCCATTTAAAAGGTTTTGAAGCTCTTGGGGCTCAAGTAACTGTAGAGCACGGTTATGTAAAGGCTAAAGCAAAAAATCTTGTCGGCACAACAATATATGTTGGACGATCAAGTGTAGGAGCTACAGTGAATTTAATGCTTGCAGCTGCTCTTGCTGAAGGTATTACAGTTTTAGAAAACGCTGCACGAGAACCTGAAATAGTAAATTTAGCTTTACAATTAAATGCAATGGGGGCTAAAATTAAAGGTGCTGGTACCAATATCATTACTATTGAAGGGGTTAAAAAACTAGGCTCAGCAGTTCATGAAATAATTCCAGATCGCTTAGAAGCAGGGACTTTTCTTATGGCAACAACTATGACAGGTGGAGAAGTTGTGCTAAAAGATGTTGTGCCTGAACACCTCCATTCTCTAATTTCTAAATTAAGAGAAGCTGGAATTGAAATACGTGATGAAGGTGGCGTTTTAGTTGTCCACGTAGAAGAAGGCAAAAGACCGCTACCTACAGATATAGAAACTATGCCTTACCCAGGTTTTGCCACAGATTTTCAGCCGATGTTTGCTGCTTTAATGACAAGAGCTAAAGGCGTGAGTATAGTCAAAGAGACTATTTTTGATAGATTTGCTTATGTAGATGAGTTAGCTAGAATGGGAGCAGATATAAAAGTTGAAGGCGACACGGCAATAATTCGTGGAGTCGAAAGGCTTACAGGTGCACCTGTCGAAGTAAAAGATATTCGAGGTGGTGCAGCTTTAGTTATAGCAGCACTTGGGGCAGAAGGAAAAACCAAAATAGATGGGATTTATCATTTGGATCGTGGTTATGAAAATTTAGAAGTTAAGCTATCAAGCTTAGGTTCTAGGATTAGAAGGATTAGTGAATAGGGGCACTTTGCCTCTATTCTACTTCGAACAAATGGATGTGCTTGAAAGGGATGGGAAGATGAATAAAGTTATTGTCGTTGGTAGTATCCATTTAGATTTAGTTAGTCGTGTACAAAGAATTCCCAAGCCAGGAGAGACTGTAATGGGTGGGAATTTAGATTATTTCTTTGGAGGCAAGGGAGCCAATCAAGCAGTAGCAGCTGCAAGAATGGGTGCAGAAGTGCATATGATTGGTAAAGTTGGTGGTG
>DUTE01000369.1 GCA_012842235.1 Bacillota bacterium | reverse complement strand
TAGAAGAACTTTTAAGTTAGCCCCCGTATGGGGGCGTGGATTGAAACTAAATGATCTACGCCGCCTTGAAGGCGTAGGTGATGTTAGCCCCCGTATGGGGGCGTGGATTGAAACCGAGAGAAAAATAAATGTAAAAACAATTGGTGTAACAAAAATAATGTACATGCTTTTTACATGTTAAAAAGGCTCAAAAAACGTTAAACTATGAATACAACTAGTTTAGGGGGTAAGACTGCAGTAAGTATTAACTTATTGCGGAGGTGGTCGTATAAGACTTTTAGATGAAAAAGGCAGTGTCTTAGTGGAATATGGGTTAGCTCTTTTGGTTCTATCAGCATTGACCTTAACAGCGATGGGTTTAGTAAAGACCGGGATTTATGCTTGGCATAGCATAAATATGAAGCTAATCTTATCGAGTTGTATTATAAATCGTTAGTGAAGCCCTAATTAGGGACAAGATCAAAAAGGGGAGAAGGCGCTTGGAAAACAAAGCGCTTTTGGTAAAAAGACTGTTGGCTGATGAACAAGGACAGAGCCTAGTTGAATATGGTCTATTACTACTAGTCATTGCTGCAGCTGTTGTTGTAAGTGCTCGGGCTTTAGGTTCAAGAGTTAACAACATAGTACAAGAACTGCTTGGGCAACTTTCAAGGTAATAGCAATGATTTAATCTTCTTATAGAAAGTACACCTGCGAAATTGATATGTAATTAGCAGGCTTGCCCAAACATCTAGAAAAATATTAAGTGGCTGCATATGAAAATGGGGAGCATTTGCTCCCCATTTTTTTTGGAGGTAACGATGGGCCTTATAATATCTTTAGTCGGTGGTCTTTGGGATGCTTTTACAGGGCGTATACCTAATTGGCTAACAATTGGCTCAATTGTTTTAGGACTGGTTTTTCATGCATTTACAGGAAAAATGGTTTGGTGTCTCTTGGGGTTATTAGCAGGGATTATGATCTATTGGCCTTTTTTTTCTCTTGGTTATATGGGAGGCGGTGATGTAAAAATGATGGGAGCGATAGGATGTTTTGCTGGTTTAGAAGGGGTTATATACACAGCGTTATTGGCAAGTCTTTGGGGTGGGGTAATGGCTTTAGTGGCGTTAATCCAAAAAAAGAAATATATACGTTACGGAGTTGCTATTGGACTTGGGTATCTAACACTTCAGGTTCTACTATGGTCGAATTGGCAATTGCCCTCTCTTTACTAATGGCTATTGTTTACCCTATATTTTATTACGGTACGGTTTTTACAGATCTAGCAGCGTGGAAAACCAATCTCTATCTCAACGCGAGAGATGAAGCTTTAGGAAATAAGAATAACTTTTTCACCTTTGGCAACTATAAGTTTCTCTTGGGAACTTCGCCAAAAAGGTCAACAAAAGGAAATGTAGCTACAGTTGAAGGTAATGCTAAGGTGCTAGCCTTTGAAAAGCTACCATTTTTTCGCTCGGTCAACATCAACACAAAACACCAAAAATACAAAGAAGATCTTAAAACTTATAAAGGGAGAGGTTTCTTCGGCAAACTTATAGATATTGTAAAAAGGACGTGGGAATTATTGATACTTCTGGTCAGATTCTAATAGGAGCGGTATTTTTTCTTGTTGCCTGTACGCTTTTTCTTTTTTCTGTTTATGATGTTTCTTTAGCTTGGCGAGATAGAGCCAAACTTCAACAGACAGTTGATGCTGCAGCACTAACATCTGCAGCAGTAATGAGTGATTTATTGGCAATTATGGGAGTCTATAATGCTCTAAGTTGGATGGGTTTATCTAAAACACCTAAATTCTTAGCCTTCGGAGAATTAATAGATTCTCTCTGTAGATTAATAGAAACAACAGAAGTAATTGGTTCATTAACTGCTATTTTAAGTAGTGATACTCGGTATATATTGGCAGTTACACGCCCACCGAAAATGCAGGCAGAACTAGTCTACGGGCCAAGAGCTAAGTTTGTTATTAAAAATGTGAGAGATCCTGGCCAAAGAGTAGTGCAGATTACAGGAACTGTAAGTTCTATAGGCCCACGTTATTTGTTGAAAAAGTTTTTCCCCAAAACATTTCCTTTTATGGAAACAGTGATTTTTTGCACAGCTGAAGCAGGAGTATTTAGGCAGAAGGGATTGATTAGAACCTATGTCCCTATACTTCTCAAATAAAGGACAAGCACTCTTAGAGCTAGCCTTAGTTCTTCCGTTTATAGTAATTCTATTACTTGCGGTTTTTGCAATCGGCTACTATTTTCATCTCCAAATTTCTCTGGATATGGCAGTAGCTGAATCAGTAAGGGCAGCCTCTTTTGGCTATGATGCTAAAAAAGTGTTTTTTCAAGAATGGGAAAATCTTATAGGTGATAAAGGTAAAGACGTTGTTTTCCAAAAGACGCAATTGTTTAATGTAATAACAGTTTCGGCAAGTACAGAGGTTAAATTACCTTCTTTCTTTCAAAACTTCAACCTACCTAATCCAAAGGTTTATTCAAAGTTAGGAATGCTAACAAATCTTTCAAGGAAATGAGGGCAAATAATGAGATCTATCTTTTTAATATTGGTTGTTTTTGGCGTTGTTTTTCTTATTTCGCCAACAAAAATTGCTTCATCATCGCT
>DUTE01000368.1 GCA_012842235.1 Bacillota bacterium | reverse complement strand
GGATTAGCTTTAGCTGAAATGATAAACTCTATCGATAAACCAAAGATTTCTTTAGTATTAGGAGGGGGACATAGTATAGGCGTTCCATTAGCTACTGCTTCAGATTATTCTTTTATTGTGCCTACGGCTACTATGACAATTCATCCTATAAGATTAAGTGGGCTTGTGATTGGTGTGCCACAGACCTATGAGTATTTAGATAAGATGCAAGATAGGGTGATTCGCTTTATTGTGACTCATTCTCATATTACCGAGACTAAACTCAGAGAATACATGTTCCGTACAGGTGAGCTTGTTCGGGATGTAGGAACAGTCCTTGTGGGCAGGGAAGCGGTAGACGCAGGGTTAGTAGATGCTGTAGGGGGACTTGCAGAGTCTATAACCAAACTAAATGAGTTAGCTAAAATACAACAAGTGCCTAATTATCCTTCGATGGAGCAATTTAATTACCAGCCACCGGTTTTTCGACCACAAACGAATGTGCCTTATAACCCCAATCCAGGAGGCATCTACAGCTAATGTTTTATACAGTGATGCCTATTGAGCTTTTGTTAGAAGAGGAAGAACGAAAGCTAGAATGGAAAAGTATTGGTACGGCAACTTTACTTGTGGAACCACTTGTAGATGGCACATACCGATTAGAACGGATAGAAGGTGCTCCAGTTTCTTGGTATATAAACTATGCTCCAGGAGACATTCTTAGATTTTAGGCCGCATTGCGGCCTTTTTTATTGGAAGAGAAACGTTAGTGTTGTATACTTATAGTAGTTATGTAATAAAATGGAGTAGTCTAATCAAAAGGGGGGACAGATGCCAAAGAAGAATTTGGCATCCTAATAAATGAATTTTTGGCAATCAATCATTTTAGGAGCTGTTCAAGGTTTTACCGAATTTTTACCAGTTTCTTCATCAGGTCATTTAGCAATTGTAGGTTCTCTTTTTGGTAGAATTAATCAAGGGCTAACATTTGAAATACTTTTACATTTAGCGACGTTAATCGCTGTTATCTATGTTTATCGTCGTAGGATTAAAGAGATAAACTTCAAGTTTTTACTTCTCCTTGTTGTAGCAAGTATACCTGCTGGCATAGTTGGTCTCTTATTTAGTGATGCGGTAGAAAGTGCATTTAGTTCGCCTCTTTTGATAGGTATTGCTTTTTTGTTTACAGGTACAGTTCTTTATTTTGTCAATAGGCTTCCTGAAGGTAAAAAGGACTCTGTAGGCTACAAAGAGGCCATAGGTATGGGGCTAGCACAAGCCATAGCGGTACTACCTGGGGTATCCCGCTCAGGCATGACTATTGCAGCTGGAGTCGCTTTAGGCTTAAAAAGAGAAGAAGCAGCAGCATTTTCATTTATTATGTCAGTACCAGTAATAGCAGGAGCAGGCCTTTTAGAGATAAAAGACATCTTTAGCCACGGTGCTTCGGGTTTTGGTTTTTCACTATTAATTAGTTTTTTAGCCGCTATTATAACCGGTATATTAGCGATTAATCTTGTAAGACAGCTTCTTAAAGAGAAAAATTTTAATTACTTTAGTTACTATCTTTGGACAATAGGCTTTCTGACTATAATCGCTTCATTATTTTAAGCGAGAATAGGGCTCCATTTAGTGTCTTTAAATGCTAGGGAGGGGTAAGCGATATGCGGAAAAAATTCCGTATAGCAATACTTGTTGCGTTGCTTATCGGAGTTATTTGTCTTTTCTTGTTTAATCCCCAAGCAGAATACCAACTAGCACAGTCAAAAGAGCTTGAGAGATGGTTTGAGGCAGATGCATTTGCCGTTCGTAACGAAGAAACAATTATTGCTCCTTGCGATGGTATTATTGAAATCCTTGTCTCAGAAGGTGTGAGAGTTCCAGCAAAAACTACTATCGCCATGGTTGGTAATGTCCCAGTGATAACAAATAAAGCGGGCACTATTAGCTGGAGTTATGATGGGTTAGAGACAATTATTGGCCCAGGTGTACTGATGGGGCTAAAGCAGCAGTTTTTAACCGATTGGGACAAGCCTATTAACCATTCAAAAACAGGCATTTCTGTTTATAAAGGAGAGACAATAGGTAAACTTGTTGATAATTATGCTTGGCATCTTATAATATTCTCAGATATGAGTGCTAGAAGAGGAGAAAAACTTACTGTTGAGATAAACGGCAAATCATACACAGGTATTGTTAGAGAGGTTTTGACTGATAACCGACTTAGCGTTGAAATTGAATCATATCGGGATGAGGTTGCCACTTACAGAGTTCTTAGAAGAATAAAAATTCAAAAAGAACCTCTTTTTGGAGTGGTTGTTGATGAAGGTCAATTGATTGAAACTGAAGATGGTAGCTATTTGGAAATAAAATATAAGAATAAAGAAAAAAGACAACCTGTACGTGTAGTTGGTCGATGGCAAGGTAAGGTTGTCGTTGATGGTATACCACAAGGAGCTAAAATTTTAGTAAAACCCAAATAAAAGGTGATTTAGTTGAGTATTTCCGAGAACTTGAAAAAGGTTAATGAGGATATTTATAATACGTGTATTAAATATGGTAGAGATCCAAAAGAGGTAAAACTTTTGGCGGTTTCGAAGACATTTAGCATAGAAGCTATAAATGAAGCAGCCAGTGCAGGACAGATCTATTTTGGTGAAAGTCGAGTCCAAGAGTTTCTACCGAAATACAATCTTAGGCCTGATCTTAAATGGCACTTTATTGGTCATTTACAATCAAACAAAATAAACAAGATCGCACCATTAGATATATGCCTTCAATCAGTAGATAGTTTAGAACTAGCCGAAAGACTCAATCGCCGATTAATTAGAGAAAATCAGACATTAGATGTTTTATTACAAGTCAATATTGACGAAGATCCAAATAAGTTTGGCTTTTTATCAGCAGGTCTTTGGCAAAATATAGAGAAGATTCTAGAATTAAAGGGATTAAATGTCTTAGGTCTCATGACAATAGGTGCACTTCAAGAAAGTTCTCAAGAAGCAAGAGCAAGTTTTGCTAAGCTTCGTAGGCTTCGAGATTCCCTTTCTGAGGTTACAAAAAAGCCCTTTTATGAACTATCGATGGGTATGAGTAGCGATTATAAAGAAGCCATTGCTGAAGGGGCGACTATTGTCCGTGTAGGTACAGCTATTTTCGGGCGGCGATAGAAAGACTTTGGGAGGTGCGGTAGTGAGTTTGATGGATAAAATTCTCAAAATGCTTGGAATGCAGGAAGAACATGATGAAGAGATGGAACAGGATCTTGAGATCCCTGAATTAGAGCCTGTTGAGTTGGTACACTCTGACCCTATAGGAAAAAAAACAATGAGAATGGTTGTACTTAACTGTCAATATATTACAGATGCTACTCAAGTTGTGGATAATTTAAAAGTAAATAGACCTGTAATTGTCACTTTACCAGACGCCGATCTCGAAGAGAGCCAACGGATAATAGATTTTATCTCTGGTGCAGTTTATGCTATGGAAGGCGAAGTGGAAAAAATATCTAATGAGACTTTCGTTTTTGCTCCCAAAAACTTCATTGTAGACAAGAAAAAATGTGAAGCTTTAGTAAAAGAAGATATACCTTTATTTGTTAAAGATGCTGATGCCTAGTAGAAAGGTAGGTGGAGCAGGTGCATTTATGCACCTGCTTGGCGAATGATAAAGCTTGGATGTATAGGATTTGGAGCTATGGGAAGTGCTCTTGTTGAAGGATTTATTAGAACCGGGCTGTTACCAAATCAAATATTAGTCTATGACCTATCAAAAATAGCCTGTAAGAAAGCTCAGGAAGTGGGTTGTCAAGTTGTTCACTCTCTAATTGACTTAGAAGAATGTGATATGGTTTTATTAGCAATAAAACCACAAAGTCTAGATGAACTGGCCAAAGAATGGCCATTTAAAGAGATGACAGTTGTCTCTATATTAGCTGGTATATCCATAAATCAACTTGAACAAAGTTTATCTACACAAAAAGTTGTTCGTGTAATGCCTAACTTACCAGCACAAATAGGAAAAGGAGTTATGGCTGTCTGTTTTAGCCAGGCTATTTCCGAAGATATCAAGCAAACTATCAAAGACTTATTACGTGGTAGTGGTTTCTATTGGGAATTAGAAGAAAAACACTTTAATACTGTAACAGCTTTAAGTGGTTCTAGTCCGGCTTTTTTCCTCCTAGTCTTAGAGGCAATGGTTTTTGGTGGTGTGTCAGAAGGATTAAATTCGCAGATCGCCTTAGAGATGGTTGCACATACAATGATTGGTACAGCTGAATACCTATTAACTGAGAACAAACATCCTGCAGAGATCCGTGATCTAATAACTTCACCTGCGGGTACAACAGCAGCAGGAATTATGGTTCTTGAAGAAAAAGGTGTTAGAGCAGCTATTAGCAGTGCTATTAAAGCAGCAACTCAAAGAGGTAAGGAGTTGTCAGAGGGGGATTAACTTTATATGGGAATCATTCTTGGGTTTGTAGTTTATGCTCTTAGAGCTTTAATATGGATAGTAGTGTTTAGAGTGATTCTAGAATGGTTAGGAGTAGCATATGGAACCAATCCCATTCAACAGTTGATCTATGAAATAAGTGAATTTCTCATCGCTCCTATACGTAATATTTTTCCACCTCTTGGCATGTTTGATTTTTCTCCTGTAATAGTTATACTTATTCTAGAAATCATTATAAGACTTTTTTAGTGAGGATTTATTTAGAACAAGGATTGATAAGATATGAAAATAAATCGCGAAGCACTCCTTAAGCTTGCGGCAGATGAAGAAGAAAAGATTATAATTGCCCGTTCTCTCGATCTTGCAGAACAGGTGTTTTCTGATGTGCTGCCTAAATGTGGTCCATTTTTAAACCCCAAAGAACAAGATCTTTATGAAACTATCTGGCGTCAGATAGACGGGATTATCTACAGATTTGATGGGGGATTTAGAGACGCAGAGCGCAGAAGAGGCATCGTTTTACCAGATTTCTATGGCTCAGACCCGGTTGATACAAAAATAACTGCTATTTTGATCCAAGGAAAGTTTCCTGCAGATATAAGTCATCGGGATTTTCTTGGTTCTATTTTAGGCACAGGGCTCGATCGAAGTCGTATAGGTGATATTCTCGTCGTAGAGGGCGGGGCCCAAGTTATTATTGATAGAGATATCAAAAATTATTTGCTTCAAAATTTAGAAAAAGTAAGTTCTTATCCAGTTGATCTTTCGGAAATAGATCTTGAGCAAATAGTGACTGGAGATGAACGAGTAAAGGAGATAAGAACAACTGTCTCTTCTTTAAGGCTAGATGCAGTGGCTGCGTCTGGTTTTGGCATGTCAAGAACGGCTATGAGTAGAGAAATAAAAGCTGGACGGGTGAAGCTAAATTGGAAAGAAGTTGATACTCCTAGTCAGGATGTAAAGGAAGGTGACATCATTTCCATTAGGGGCAGAGGTAGAGTCGAGATTGCCAAAACAGGTGGACAAACTCGTAAAGGTAGGACACATCTTAACCTAAAGAGATATATTTAATTAAATTTATCCATCAAACTTAAGCAGGAAAGCAGGGCTGGTTTTAGCCCTGCTTTC
>DUTE01000367.1 GCA_012842235.1 Bacillota bacterium | reverse complement strand
ATGCATGGCTAAAAATACATTCTCTATCGTATTATCATCTCTTACTTTATCGAGCTCTTCTTGCAACCAAAGCCACTGGTCGGCTTCAGATAGAGTTAAGCCTCCTTTTGCAGAGTTAAGGACAATAAAGTACGAATTTTTATGCCTAAAGCTATAGCGTGTATCACCAAAATATTTTTGAAAATTCTTATAGTTGTTTGTCTTAGCTATTTCATGATTGGCAATTACCATTTTATAGGGGACATTTAATGGTTCAAGAGCTTTTAGCCCTGCTTGATAATTTTCATCGGTATCGTGCTCAATTAAATCTCCTGTGTAGATAGCAAAATCGATATGAGGCTCGTCATTTATTAAATCAATTGATCTTTTCAAGATAATATTTCCTTGGGAACTTGGGGCATCAGCTATAACTTTGGAGTCTCCAAACACTACAAATCTAAACTCATCGTCTTTTTCAGGATCTATCGACTCAATAAGACGATTCGCTGGATCTTCAACAATAGTTTCAAAACCTTCTAATAGCTCTTCAGGTATCTCCTGTGGCATTATTACTTCAAAATCATCGAAATAAATAGCTCCTGTATCTTGTTTCTCTGCTTTAGCTTCTACTAGGTAGATTCTTCTTAACGAAATTGGGAAGTCAATATCTTGAGGGATATCTGCTGTTACATATTTCCAGCCAACCCAATCTACATGATCAGCAAAGTTCACTATCTTAGCAACCCTATTGGCATCATAAAACTCTCCTCTGAGCCAATGACCATTGCCATCACCATAGACCCAAAGACCAAATTGCAGTGGTCTACCGGGAATGTTAACTGAACGATTGAGATAAGCTGCTCTTGTTCTAGTTGTTGTAGTAAAGTCATAACTAAGTTTTGCAGCAAGACTGCCACTTTTTACCTGCTCATCTGTGAAGTCTAACTTAGCTTTGACTTCTGCGGGATATACTGATAGGTTCCACTCTCGCGGATTTTCAAAATCGCTAAGCAAAAACTTTTGTGAACCTACAGCTACAGCACTAGCTGCTTTAAGATCACCGAACCTTGCTACAATAACCCCAGCTGTAATGTTGTTTTCAGCGTTGAATACCCCATTATCTAAAGAACCGATATCACCACGTATTTCCCACTCAACATCATCTGGACTAAGTTCTACACTAAAACCTTCAGCGTCTGTGGCAATCACTTTAAGAGGTGTTTTAGAACTTACATTTGTCGCTATAGAAGACGGCTGAATCTCTAAAGAGACCGGCTCACCAATAACTTGGAATAATTGCTCGGCAACTATTGATGTTCCATCGACAAAAGCACTTACTTTACAGATTCCCGGTTTAGAAGCTACAAAAAGTCCATCTTCGATAGAAAACATATCCGAAGAAACTTTCCAGCTAATTCTGGCATTCTCATACAATGAACCGTCATTGCGATAAACAAGAGCCTTAAATTGCCTTTTTGTTCCCGGAGCTAGCCTGATTATCTCGTTGTCTAAAACAGTGCGATTGTCTTTAGGCTCAAGGACAATCTTTGCTCCAAAAGGTGCTTCGCTTACCTGATCGACAAACACTCCAAAACCATTAGGTACAGCTCTTTCTCCTCCATCTGATGGATTGTTAACAACTACCATCTCTTCTGAACCTGGGAAACGAACAGCCATAGTTGTAGATCCACCACCATCAAGATTTAACGCAGTGTATGCTCCTAGTTCTAAGAATAGTTCGGCGATCTCTTTGTATGTGTAACCACGGCTTCTTGCAGAACGACCATCAATAACCGCAAACCATACTGTTTTTTTGTCCTCGCTAAAACCAATTGCTGTTCTTGGGTGTAGATCTGTTGCTCCAGAAGTAAAAGTTTGTATTTTTCCCTTATCTAACAATACTGGGTTACCTGAGATTGAGGCATAGATATTATCAATATCTAAATTTGCACTGATACTATAACTTAGCAAATCTCCGACTTTAAGATTATTTCTTACATATTCTGCTTCATTACCACTTGCTGCTAAAACAAAACCGCCTTCTGGAAATTCTACCCCATCTTCATTAGATAATATTTCACTTACTTTACCAGAACTATCTACTACAACCTCGACATAATCTGTGGCGTCTTTTGTCATAATACTGTCTTTGCCAGGGCTTTTTAATCCCCAATCCCGATCATATAAAGCAATGTTGCTAAATGTAAAATCATACTGATGATTTAGACCTTGTATTGTCTTTTCATTACCATTTGGAAACTTTACTTTCGTAGTAAAAATCGGAGTAATAAGCTTTGGTTCTTTATCTTTAGTCAATGCAAAACTAGCAGATGTACCGCTAAGAGCTGGACTTGTTTTGGCTATTTTACCACTCTTTACTTGGGATCCTGTAGGTGCATTAGTTCTACCTATAGCAAAAAAGTCCCCATTAATTCCCACAAGTGCTCCTGCATTTGATGCCATTTTGCTAACAACTTGAGGATTTGAAAAGCCCTCTGTAGCTACTAAAGAATCGATTTTTACCCCAGGCTGACTAAGATCTACCTCGGTAATAAATATATCTAACCAACCATCTACCATATACTTTCGCTTTTCAATCAGTTTTACACCCTGTGCTAGTTCTTGAACCCGTGTTAACTCATAAAGAGTAGCAAAAGCTCCAACTGACAGACAAAAGAAAACCAAAAGCAGTGCGATAAGTTTATTTTTTTTATTCATCAATACATACCTCCCCCTACTATTTCTATTAGGTTATCAGACAAATTTCCCTTCTGAATTATATATTTTTTATACGTTTTCCCCTATATTATCATCTTATTTATATTTTTATCCCCTTTATTCCTCTATTGTCTTTCTCTGCTTTGAAGTCCTTTTTTTCTTAGTCTTTGGCTTTTCTGTCCTTATAAACTCCTTAAAAAGCATCAAAAAAACCCCTTAGGATTACACCTAAGGGGTAAAAATAATTCCGGCAACGACCTACTCAACACAGAAGTGAAACCCT
>DUTE01000042.1 GCA_012842235.1 Bacillota bacterium | reverse complement strand
ATACTATTTATTTTCTTCAAAACGGTATTTTTAGGGAAAAAGGTAGCCATGAAGAGCTTTTGAATTTAGGTGGAGCCTATGCCAAACTCTTTGCTAAGCAAAAGAGGTGGTATCGATGAGAAAAAAAGATCAAAGAAAGATCGGTTATTTATTAAAAGAAGCCTCACAAACCTCAAAAAAGGGCACAAACCTAATTCTTGTAGTTATTTTTATTGAAGGCTTACTCTCAGCTTCTTTAATCTTAATTAGTCAAGGTTTTATTGACAGCATTATTATGCTAGAAACTAGAGAACCAGTCTTTTGGATCTCCTTGTTCTTACTTATTAAAGTTGTTCAACTAATTGGCTACTTTATTCTAGAGCAGGCAAGAATTATCAATGATAACTCAGCCTTTAGACTTTCACAGGAAATTATGGGGATAGCTTCGTCATTGCCTTTTTACCTCTTAGAAGAGCCATCAACCAAGCTAAAATATCAAAGAGCAAATCTTGCTCAAGAAAGGTTAAAAAACTATAGGGAGCTTCTTTTTTATGAGTTACTTATGCCTGGCTCAAAAGCGTTTTTTATGGGGCTTGTACTTTTGTTTTTTAATCCTTTGGCAGCTATAGTGCTTTTTTTAGGGGCATTGTTTTCTTGGCAGAAAAAAAGCACATCTTTAGATGAGACAACTAATATAAAAACTAGTTTTGTTAATGATAAAAACTCTTTGGCACAGGCCCTAGCTAAAGCAGAGGCTCTCTTAGAGATAAAGTTTTTTTCGAGCCAGGACTTTATTGGCCAAAAAGAACAGGAACTTCTTGAAATTGAACCTCGGAAAAAGGACCAAAAAGTTTTAATATCTCAAGGTAGTATACTGGCTATAATTTCATATTTAATTGCTTTGGCTCTTTTAGGCTATTTTGTCTTAAAAGGGGAAACTCCTTTAGGAAGCTTTGTTGTTGTCCTTCTTTGGGGCAGTGTCTTTCAAAGAAACCTTCAGCAATCGCTTTATTCCTATTTCAAAATAGTCGAGGACGAAACTTTTCAAACAGATATTAATAGCTTTTTGAGTTTTAAACGTCAGATTAAAAAGCGACTAGAGGCGAGTAAACCTAATGAATCAGGCCTTTTTGTGGAACTTCTTAATGTCAGCTTCACCTATCCTGATTCTAACAAAGTTCTAAGGGATCTTTCCTTAAAGGTAAGCCAAGGTGAAAAAGTGGCTATTTTAGGGGCTAAAGGCTCTGGCAAATCTACCTTAGCTAAGTTAATCTTAGGTCTTTACAACCCAGATTGTGGTGTAATTGGTTATTTTGATGGAAGCGGTAAAACTCTAAAAAGTGAGCTTGCCCGAAACAAAATGACTGCTGTATTTGAAGATCATATCAACTATCAGCTTACTCTTAGAGAAAACATTGCCTTTGGGGATATTGCAAGAATCAATGATGAACTAGGATTAGCTAAAGCCTTAGTCAATGTTTCGGCACTTGATATACTAGAAAGAAAAGATGGCAATTGGGATAGCCAACTTAAAGAGACCGATTTAACTAGTGAAGAATGGCTAAAACTTGCACTAGCAAGAGCCCTTTTTTCAGAGAGGGATTTAATAATACTAGATGAGCTTTCAATTTATGCCAAAGAAGATCTAATCTATCTGCAAAACTTGATTCAACTGTGTGAAGGAAAAACTGTGATTATGTTTTCCGAGAATAAAGATATTGCTAGATTTGCTAACTCAGTATACCTTCTTGAGAAGGGACGTCTGTCTCTAGCAGAGTAAAAAAGGTTCACTATTAATTTTGACAATAAAAGAGCCCAAACATAATGTTTGAGCTCTTTTATCCTTTATAAACGACTTATTTTTTAGCAAAGATCTTTGCAAAAAGCAGTCTAATGCT
>DUTE01000366.1 GCA_012842235.1 Bacillota bacterium | reverse complement strand
CCTGCTGCTCTAAACCAAGGTATCCAACAAAACTTAAAACCTAAGTCATGTAAATAATCTGCTACCTCAACTACAAGATCTGTCTCACCTGCAACATCAAAATGAATCATCTCTTCAAGCCAATAAAATCCCACTAACTCTAGATTTTGCAGATTAGCGTTTTTAAAAAGCTCTACGGTTCTTTCTACAAACCACTTAACTGCCTTAAACCTCTGTCTCGTTGCTTCCTTCGGATCTTTTGATGAAAAATCAAGATTTTCTCCGTCTATTACACCAAATTCTTTAATATCAGCCATTGGATTAGGGATCATGATGTAAATTTTCCCCTTTTTTCTTTCTCCTAAAGACTCTGCTGCCAATTCATAAGCTTGATCAAAAGCATGAATCTGTTTATTTGTTAGAAAAAGATCCTCTAAGTACCACTGCCAGTCTTCCTTAACAGCAGGTGTTGCGCGAAGAGGAGAATCAAAGGCCCTTTTATTATTAGAAAGAAGAGCTAAAAACAGATATGCATCAAAGAACCAGTCTTTTATTACCGGTTGTCCATCTTTTAATTGTAAATAAGTTGCATAAGGAAGTGCATCTTTTACTTCCCACTTAGTACCGCTGTTTGTATAGATAAGCATTAGTTCTTTTACTCCACCTGATTGTGGAGTAAGTGGTGGAAAATAACCTTTTTCATTCATAACAAAACCTCCAAGCTTAGACTCTTTATTCTAACTCTCTTTCTTGGCTTTTCAACGAAAGTAAGATATTCCCTGCTCAATTATTTCTTTTATCATAATAAAAAGGCAAGTAACTAAAATTAGTTACTTGCCGAACACTTTTCTTATTGCCTATAAGTTTTAATAAAGGCTTCAATTAATTCTGGATCAAATTCTGTACCTTTATTTTCTTCTAGCTCTTCTAGTGCTTTATCAACTAGGGCCGGAGAACTGGTGTTACCATGGCTTGTTAATGCATCAAAAGCATCAGCGATAGCAATTATTCTTGCCATAATAGGTATTTCAGTTTTTTTAAGGCCTTGAGGAAATCCCTTACCATCCCAGCGTTCATGGTGTGACAAAACTGCTTCAGCTACACCTGAAAGTTGAGGATAAGTCTTGATGATATGATACCCAATAATCGGATGTTGTTTTAGCTTTTCTAACTCTTCTTGTGTCAACCCTTCAGCCCTTGTCCATAAACTCTCATCTACCCCAACTTTACCTATGTCATGTAATGCAGCTGCCATTGTCAGCTCTTCAAGTTGGCTTTGAGTTAAACCAATGGCTTTACCAATTCTTTCGCTTATTTTCTTTACTCGTAATACATGTTCTCTTGTTTCTTTGTTTTTTTCTAAAAGCCTTTCTTCTAAAGAAGCAAAGACCTTTGCTTTAAACTCATGGGACTCCTGGATCTTTTGGCTATACATATCACTTTCAGCTCGGATAATAACTTCTTTTAAATCCTGGGTTGGTTCGGTTTTAGTCCCTACGCCAAGAGATATACTTACTTGTACATTTAGATTATATTCATGTTCTGTTGTAGCACATGTCTCACGGATTGTATCTAAAACAATTTGTGCTTCTTCTTTAGTTGTCTTTGGCAAAAGTATAATAAACTCATCACCACCCCAGCGGGCAACAATATCGGTATCTCTCGTGTTTTCACTTAATATCCTGGCAATATTTATTAAAAGTTTATCTCCTCTTTCATGACCAAATGCATCGTTTACTAGTTTTAATCCATTAACATCACCCATAATAACACTAAGAGGTAAATTTTCTACTTTATCAAGTTTAGCCATCTCTTCTTCACATTTTGCCCGATTATAAAGGCCAGTTAAATGATCATGATAACTAAGATATCTAATCTTTTCTTCTGCTTTTTTTCTCTCAGTAATGTCTACCCAAGAAGCCACGATTTGTTTTTCAGAAGGTAATAGTTCGACATTACACAGCACATTGTGTTCAACCCCATGGCGATCGACAAGGGTAAACTCATAAACTTTGGGTGGAGATCCCGTTCTTGAAAAACGCTGTTTATTATATTCTTTCATTCTGTTTAAGTCTTTGAGAGAAACAAGCTGGTGCCAACTCATTTTCCTTTCTAGCTCTTCTTTTTTATACCCAGTAAGCTTTTCCATCTCCCGATTGACTAATTCAATGATCATATCTTCCCTTGCTATCAAAAGGCCTGTGCCTATATTTTCAAAGGTCGTTCTATATTTCATTTCACTTGATTGTAGTTCTAACTGAGCTTCCCTTTCTTTTGTAATATCTCTTAAAACTATCACTATACCTTCTACCGAACCATCTTCTTTTTTTATGGTATTTGAAGAGTGTGAAACACTACAAAAGGTACCATCTTTTTTCCTTAGATAAAATTCTCTTTGATCAACTTTTTGATCTTGTCTTATCCATTCAAGAAATTCTTTTGAACACTCAGTATTATCCGCTAAGTACAGGTGAACTACCTCTGAAAAGTGGCGTTTAATAGCTTCTTCTTCTTTAATACCAATTAGCTTTTCTGCTGCTAAGTTCATGATCCTAATTTCGCCTGTTATGTCAGTTGCAATAACTGCATCATCGATGCTTCGAAGAGTAATTGAAAGGCTCTCTTGAAGTTCTCTTATGCGCTCTTGTGAAACTCGCTCATCAGTCACATCAAAGCATGTTCCTATATAACCTGCATAACGATTATCTAGATCTATAAATGGATATCCTACATTAATAATCCAGCGAAACTCGCCATCAAAACGACGAAAACGATACGTCGCTTCAAAGGGCTCTTTGCTCATAATAGCTCTTATATAACTTTGCATAAATAAATCTCTATCATCAGGGTGTATACCTTTAGTCCATTCTAATCCAATTTCTTCTTCACTTGTCTTACCTGTGAATGAAAGCCATCTCCTATTAAAATAATTAAATTGCCCATTTATACCAGCTCGCCACATAGCCATAGGTACTTGATCAAATAGGTAAAGATAAAACTCCTGTGATCTCTTAAGTCTTTCCTCATACTCTTTTCTTTCCGTTATGTCTCTAATAATGGCAAGATAAATCTCTTCATCACCTATCTTTATGACTTGGCTACTAAGCTCTACCGGAAATCTCCTGCCATCTTTTCTCTTATGTATGCTTTCATGTAAACTCATGCATTTGGGCTCTTGATAGTAATCTTCATTTTTTACTACTTCAATATAAGAAATATGTTTCCCACAAAGTTCTCTCTTAGAATAGCCATAAGCTTTTTCAGCTGCCTTATTTACTTCAATTATAATGCCTTCGTTGTTAAACAAAAGCATTACATCCCGGGAATTCTCGAAAAACTTTTTATAGCGTGCAATAGAAATATCCTTTTGATACTTCTCTTTTTCTATAGCCAACCCTAATAGAAATATTGCTACACAAGCTGATAATATTGAACCGATAAAATAGCCATACGGAACAAACGAGGAAGAATAACGTAAGAAGGGATAATTTAGTCTATGAACACCCCAAAGAATCATAGATATACCTAAAGGTATTGTCGCATTATAATGGTGAAAATCATATTTTTTTCTAAGCAATTCCCAACCAATAATCACAATCAACAAACCCGAAGAAAAATACACCGGTATTGATGCAAGATTAGACTTGTCCCACACAAACTTAAAAATGACACTCAAAATATAGGCTAACGATAATAAGACCCGGGGGACAACTTTTTTATAACGGTTCTTGCTTTTAATAAGAAGTAAAAACCCTGCCCAGAAAAAAGATGTAGAACATACCACCATCAAATCGACAAAAATCTGTGGCCACAAAGTTACTATTTTAAACGAAATCATATCAAAAAGGTAGCGTGTCCCAAAAAATGCCCATCCCAATGACCACAGTAATAAATATTTTTCTTTAATACTATACCACACGGCAACATAGGCTAAAGCTGCAATAATACTAATAGAGGTAAGTGTAATTAATCCAGGGATAGCCCATTTGACTACATCTAACATTTTGACACCCCCACTTAGAGAATGCAAAAAAAAACCCTCTCGATAGCTTGAGTATACCAAGAAGCTACCAAAAGAGAGGCATAAACTGCCTTTTAGAAGCCTTTCGGCAACCCGGCTATCTTAGCAAAAAGCTTTAGACCCGTGGCTTTGCGTCTCCGTCTTTCGACGGGTTTGCCTTTTTCGTTTTGCTTTATTAAAAATTCTCTACAGACTTTTTTAGATATAAAAGCCTATACACCTTTATAATTTAGTAGATTTT
>DUTE01000365.1 GCA_012842235.1 Bacillota bacterium | reverse complement strand
TTTGCCATAACTCCGCCTACAAGAAGGCAATCTTGGATTCCTGTCTCTTCTCTAATATTTTTCAAGACTCTACCAACAGACTTAGCTACAGCCAAAAATGCAGCATAAGCAAGATACTCACCTTTATAGCCTTTTTCAATAAGTCTTTTAGCCTCAGCCTCAGCCCCTGAGTAAGATAGTGTAAAATGAGAGACTCTTACACCTATTCGTAACTCAGACGGTAGAGCTATCTCTTCTAAGTATGGCCCTGATGGAAAAGGCAATCCTAAGATAACGCCAATCCGGTCTATAAATTGTCCTGCACTTATGTCACTTGTACCACCTAGCTCTTGCACCTTCATTTTCATATTTTCCCAGGTAACAAGTAAGAATTCAGTAGTACCACCAGAAAGATGAACAGCAATAAAAGGCTTACCAATAAGGTTTGGATTTTCTGATAGGCCTGCCCAAATATGGTTTTCTTGATGAGAAATCTCCAAAAAACCCTCTAAGCCCTCTGCGGCTGCTAAGGTTCTAACAAATGAGTGCCCGACTATAAAGCATGGCATATAACTGCCTTCAACAGGCCTTGGAGCATTGGTCACTCCAAAACGTACATCTTTTAGTGGACCGAGCTCTTCAAATATTGATGGAAGAACTCTTAAATGTTGAAAAACCGCCTCTTGCTGCCTTAACCCCAACTTACCCTGGGGTACAGAAAGCAAGGGACGGCGTTCAAAGATAACAGAACCGTTTTCATCTAAAAGACAGACACTTGTTCTGTAATTGCTCGTATCAACTCCAAGATATTTAGTCATTTTGCTCACTCTCACGCTCGCGAACTATGCGCCCCAAAACTCCATTGACAAATCTGCCGGCTTCTTCCCCACTGTAGAGCTTAGCTAACTCTACAGCAACATCTATTGCCAAAGGAATAGGTGTATTGGAATAATATATTTCATAAAGAGCTAGCCTTAAAACATTGCGTTCGACATAACCCATGCGTTCAATGCGCCATTCATAGCTTGCTTCGGAAATTTTTTGATCAAGGTACTCTCTTTTATCCCATACATTTTCTACTAATTCTCTTTGTACTGATGAAACTTCAGGATCAGCATAAAGACAGACTTCATCTAGGCTTTTACCCGTTAACTCAATTTGGTAAAGCAATTCAACAGCTCTTTGTCTTATGCTTGGTCTTTTACTTAATTCTTTTTCATCCATCCCTATTTCGCCACAACCTTTCCCATAAACCAGACAAAGTCTCCCGGCGATCCATCTTCAAACCTAGGTAATAACCTAAACTGATAAAAATCGCAACTACTAGAGCTCTAAAGAAACCATATTTGAGTATTAAAATACCAACAAACAGGCCAAAAATCGTACCTATTATTCTTCCTCGATAAGGGGCAAGCTGAGCTAAAAATTGAAAAAAATTAGACATGCCCAAAGCCTCCCTTCAATTAAGGCGTGATTTAGGCTGGGCCTCTACACCACTTATATTGATTTCAATGTGGGCTACTTTTGTTCCTACTGTCTCTTGTAGATAGTTATAGACACGCTCCTGAACAACTTTAGCTATATCTGCAGTTTTAATATCTGTCTCAGTTATGGTATCAATAAAAATATAAAGCCCATCATCTAGGT
>DUTE01000364.1 GCA_012842235.1 Bacillota bacterium | reverse complement strand
GTACTTAAGACAAGTTACTAGTAATAGGGTCGAAGTTATCATTTATAATACTCATTCATCAGAGGCCTATCACGGTATGATCGGTGAAGATCACCACGATGAAAGCTTAGATTATGCCTTTGGACGTTGGCGGGAAGATAGTGGTGTAATAGGTGCAGCATCTGAATTAGAACAAGCACTTTCTCGCTTAGGAATAGGTGTGCAACGGATTAAAAGAATCCATGATGGAAATGTCTTTCGCATGGCTTATGTCTATAGCGAAGAGTCTGTAAAAGATGCCCTATTAAGAAATAAAGATACAAAATTAATTCTAGATATACATAGAGATGCTGCAGTTGATGCAAATCCTTTTCGAGTTGTTATCAATGGGCAGTATGCAGCTCAAGTTGCTATAGTGGTTGCTACAGGTGAACGCAGTAGTCGCAAATGGAATCCGGAAGATAACAGAACTATAGCTCGTAAACTAATAAACCTTCTAAATACTCGCTACCCTGGTCTATGTCGGGGAGCAATCTATAAGACAGGTGCTTATAATCAACACTTACATCCTGGATCACTTTTAATTGAAATTGGTAATGATTGCAACACCGATGCTGAATCCCAGTATACAGCAAGACTACTTGCACCGATAATTAGGGATCTTTTGCTTGAGGTGAGATAGATGTATTTTAGTGCTCATTTAAGTTCAGGAATACTAATTGGTGCTCTTACCAAAAACGCACCTATTGCATTAGGGTTAGGTTTTTTAAGCCATGGTCTCTTAGACTCTATCCCTCACCATGACTATAGCACAGCTAAAGCCGCTATTTTTGATCTTAGCCTCGGTTTACTTGTACTTCGCTTTTTTCGGACAAGTTTTTTGCATATCTCAGAAGCACTTTTTTGGGGAGCTTTAGGGGCGACAATTCCTGATTTAGAGATAGTTTTTGTACATGCACTACCATTTTATAGCTTACCTTCTCTATACCCAAGCCATAGAGGTTTAATTAAACATCCTCAAAGGAAGTTCCCCAAAGGTGTAATAGTTCAGTTGTTAACTATGCTTATCAGTTTGACTTTAGGTTATCTTATTGCATAGGTGATAAAGTTTTAATGAAAGGCGTAGGATACTTTGAGGTGTTATCCTATGCTAAAAGGTAGAAAACTACGTTTTTATAGTGGACTTTTTTTGTTTTTACTCCTAGCTAAAGTAGCTGTTTTGTTTGAACCAGTAACCATATATGCCCCAAAAGAACTAGAGCATATTGCTTTTATCTTAGCAAAAAAATATGGTTTGGTCTTTTTATCTCAAAAATCAGGCTCTGATTTAGAATTAAGTTTAATTGAGGGAACTACAATTGGCTACGAACCAATAGCACTATGTCAATCTTTAATTAATGGGGATAGATTTTGGCTTCCCTACCTCAAAAAAGACCTAGAGTCGATAACCTTAAGTGTGAATGGCTTATATCCC
The DNA here is from genome assembly GCA_012842235.1 of Bacillota bacterium. Classification (GTDB taxonomy): domain Bacteria; phylum Bacillota; class DTU065; order DTU065; family DTU065; genus DUTE01. The sequence goes on along the minus strand of DUTE01000364.1, from coordinate 1,724 downwards.
TATGAATTAGGTTATCCAAATTTAAGAGAGATCAAGTTAAAAAGAGCAAAAAGCTCTCTGCTGCGAAAGATTTGGTATGGAAGTAGAGAACTTGCTATCAGGAAGCTTATTAAAGAAATTACTTTTGAATTTGAACCAGTGAAAATTGCCCTTGTAGGCGATATTATGCTTGGCAGAAAAGTCGGTGAGTATATTAAAAAAGAAGGCCCACTCTATCCTTTTTTAAATGTACTAGATAGATTGCAAAGTGCTGACATTTCCTTTGCAAACTTAGAAACACCAACATGTCTAAGCGGAGAATTTATCAACCTCTTTCGTGCCCAGCCGAATGTAATAGATGGTCTTGTTCAAACTGGTTTTGATATTGTTAGTTTAGCTAATAATCATGTTTTAGACTATCACCAAGAGTGTATGCTAGAGACCTGGGAGCGTCTTAGTGATGCGGGTATTTTTCAAATAGGAACAGGTATGAACCTAAAAGAAGCAACTGAAGGTGTTGTTATTGAGAACAAAGGTGTGCGTTTTGGCTTTTTAGCTTATACAGAGACATGGTTTTTATATAGCCGAGCTGGGATTAAATGGACAGCAGGAGATTACCCAGGAGTTGCTCCTATAGATAAGGATTTGATAGTATCAGATATAAAGAGGCTTAAGAAGAAGGCCGATGTAATAATTGTAAGTCTACATTGGGGAATTGAATATTCTACCAAGGTTACTAAAGAAGAGAGTAATTTAGCCAAATCGATCATCGAAGCCGGTGCAGATGTAGTTTTTGGTCATCATCCTCATGTTATTAAGCCTTGGATTGTTTATAAACAAAAACCTGTTTTTTACAGTGTCGGTAATTTTGTCTTTGATCCTCTAAAACCACCCCTTACTGAAAAGGGTCTTTTAGTAGAACTTATTTATGCCAATGGTTTGAAAGATGTTTTTGTCTCAATAACAGAACTTAAAGAATGCCAAGTCAAGCTGAGTTTATTGCCTCCATTAAAGCCTAATGATATAATTAATTGATTGATGGCTTAAAGCGTATGTCTTATAGCGTTTAGTGTAAGTGTTATTTAGTTCTTGTAAAAAATATAGATTCAGGAGGTGCCGGAGAACGTGCAGGAAAAAATACGCAATTTTTGTATAATTGCTCATATTGATCATGGCAAGTCTACATTAGCCGACAGGCTCCTGGAAATTACTAATACAGTCTCCCAAAGGGAAATGAAAGATCAAGTTCTAGACTCCATGGAGCTTGAGCGGGAAAGAGGTATTACCATCAAAGCCAAAGCTATCCGTATGAGTTACGAGGCTAACGATGGCAAAGTCTACCAATTAAATTTAATAGATACTCCAGGGCATGTAGACTTCAGTTACGAAGTTTCTCGCTCTTTAGCAGCTTGTGAAGGTGCATTATTAGTAGTTGATGCAACCCAGGGCATAGAGGCCCAAACTCTTGCAAACCTCTACCAAGCTCTAGAGCACGATCTAGAGATTATCCCTGTGATTAACAAGATTGATCTGCCAGGTGCAGATGTAAATAAGGTTGCTAAAGAGATTGAAGAGCTAATTGGTATCGATAAGGTCTACCCGGTGAGTGCTAAAACAGGTGAAGGAGTGGCTTTGATTCTTGAGGCTATTGTTAAGGATATTCCGCCACCAAACGGCAAGACCGATGCTCCATTAAGGGCTCTAATCTTTGACTCGTATTTTGACTCCTACCGTGGTGCTATACC
>DUTE01000363.1 GCA_012842235.1 Bacillota bacterium | reverse complement strand
CACAACTATCGTGTTGTTCTTTGGGAAGGTTCAACTTATAGTCTAATGGCTGGTCTTGCAGCACCTTTTTTGGGAGTTTTGGCTTTACAGATGGGAGCAACTCCTTTTCATCTTAGTTTGGTAACAGCCTTACCCAATCTAATGCATGTTATTTTTATGGTGCCCATAGCTAGTTTTTTAGAGCGACAAAATCAGAAACTCAAACTATGTGTAGGTGGAATTGTTGGTAACCGGATGGGCTATTTTTTCTTAGGGCTTGTAGCTTTTTTAGGTCTATCTCCTAATTGGTTTTTATTGATTTTAGCACTTATGACCATTCCTGCTGTTTTAGCAAGTCTATCTTATACTGATATTGTTGCGTCGAGTTTCCCACCAAGGGATCGGGGTAAAGTATTTGGGACGAAAAATGCTTTAGTAGGGCTTCTAACTTTTATCTCTACTATGACTGCAGGTAGACTTCTTGATGTGATGAGCTACCCAAACAACTTCTTTTTTGTTTTCTCTTTAGCATCAGTTTTTGGACTTTTAAATGCATATACTATGAGCCGCTTTAGAGAGCCTTACCAAGAGCCCCAAGAAGCTAAGGAGTTTCAAGAGCCTTACTTTGAAAGACTAAAACAGATCTTTGCCAATCCTGAACTTGGGTTTCAATTTAAGCAATTTTTAACTATTGTAGTACTAGTTAATATGGGTTTTCATATTCCTGCAGCTCTTTGGACCATATTTTATGTAGAAGAGATGCATATGCTTCCCTCACAAATTGGTAATCTAAGTGCAATTAACAATGCAATTATAGTAATTTTTTCCTTTTATTGGTCAAAAAAAATACAACGAAATGGTGATAAGGCTGCTTTTGCTGTTTCGCTAGTTGGTATATCGTTTGTAACAGTTTGGGCAGCTTTAGCACAAAGTGTACTCTCTTTATACTTATTGCAGATCCTCGGTGGGTTTTCTATGGCAGCTTATAATATTACTTACTTTAATATACTAATAAGTTCCTCGGAGGAAAAATATCGACCAACGGCAGTTGCTACATTTCATGTCCTATTGGGGATCAGTGGTGTTATCTGCCCAGCAATTGGCGTTTTATTATTTAGATTTCTAACCGCAAGACAAGTATTTTGGGTTTCTTCAGCTATTCGTTTTCTAGCAGCTATCTTAGCAATAAATAGCAGTGGTTTGAAAAGTATAGGAGATCTTTTTAATAGATAAAATCTATTTCAATTTACTAAGGATTACCTAAAATCTATTAACTTCGAGCCGCCTAAAAGACTGACAAGGAGGATAGATCTATGATAGAAGTGAAGAATATCCCAAAAGCTAATCTAAGGAGACAACAGATTGCTTTTGTAGGTCTTACAGATGTTGATTTAGCTGTTTTAGCTAAATACAAAACAGAAATGGAAAGATTAGCAAGCAAGTTTGTCGACGACTTTTATGATTATGTCTATAAAGTACCAGAATTAAAAAAGATTATTGAAGATAATACAGTTATTGATCGATTAAAAAAGCTTCAATATGGCTATTTTGTGAGGCTTTTTTCCGGCAAGATCGATGATGATTATATTCAACAAAGGTTAAGAATAGGTGCTGCACACAATCGCATTGGTTTAGAACCAAGATGGTATTTAGGTGCCTACCAACAGTATATATCTAGTGTTAATGATTACTTTTTTGCAATTTTAGTCAGTGAAAGTGATAATCCTGATTACGAAGAGTTAAAAAAAGCTTTGAGTGCTTTTAATAAATTAATCAACTTTGATATGCAGCTTGCTATTGAAAGCTATATCGATCTTCAACAGTCAGAAAAGCTCAATGAAGCTTATGACGAAGTGCAACAGATGGTCGATGTCATCGACGATCTAGCTCAGCAGACAAATCTTTTGGCACTTAATGCCTCAATTGAGGCAGCTAGAGCAGGTGAATATGGAAAGACGTTTTCTGTTGTTGCAACAGAGATTAGAAAGCTTGCAGTTCGTTCCGAAAAAAGTGCCAAAGATATCTCTCTGATAATGCAAGAAAAGATTCGGCGAATAAAATAAAGTGCCTAAAAAACGTTAAAAAAAGCTAGGGGACCTTAGACTCCCCTAGCTTTTTTTTAGGCAAGATAGTAGGCTCTAAGCACCTTATCTAAAGCCAAAACAAAATCTTTCCGCAAAACTTTTTCAGGAAGCGATGGTTTTTCTACCTCTAAGCGTTCAGCTAAAGATCCTAAAAATGCATCTGCAGATTCAGAAGAAACATGAAGACTTGAGCCATCTTTTAGTCCTTTGGCCCAAATCTGTAGGTCTTCTTTAGATAATTCATTTTGACCATGAAATTTAACATCTTTGTCATTGTCGTATTGATAGGTACCAAAAGTAGCAGTAAATTGTAGTGCATTAAAGAGAGGATCGCCAATTGGTACATCGACAAACCAAAAGACTGGTGCACCGTTTTCAATCAAATCAGCCTGTGTTTTTCTAAGCAACTTTTCATCAAGCCAGACCTCTTTAGGAAGAGCTTTTTGTGCTAAGGAATTAGCAGCAAGAGTTCCGGCAGCTTCACCGATAGACCACTCTACAGGGTGTAATCTATAAGTGCCATTGGTAATATGAGTTACAGAAAGATTTTTACCACCGGCAATAAGATTCTTCACTCTCTTATGAATTAAGGCCCCCAACGGGATCTGGAAGGGATAGACTTGAGATGGTTTAGCAACTTCTTCAAAGCCAGATGCATGAATATCAATAAAATATTTGCCAAGCCCAACACTGTCTCTAAAAAAGCGAGCTCTTGGGCCATCTAGAAAATTCACACTAACATCTTGCTCAATCACAGTAGTAAGTCCTTTGATGCGACGGGACTCTCTAATATAGGGGTATTTGCAAAGGCCATCTTCAGTTCCCATAATGTCTTTTCTTAACTTAAATTCAGGATACCCGTAACCTTTTCCGTCATCACGCTTAACCTCAGTCTGTAACCAATATAAAAAGCCTAGGGCTAAATCTTTTGCCTCTTTTAATCGACGTTCTCTTTCTTCTTTAGAGACATCAATAAAGGCACCGCCAACATAATCGTTACCATTCCAGTTAATCATAGCAATATCGTTAGGATAGGCAGGATCATCAAAGTTATTTTTATCGATTAAGCGACGGTAGGTCCAAAAAGAGCCATAGGTGTGTTTGGCTTTACCAAACATGAGGTAGGTTACAGTACCGATATCGCCACCATAATCTACATCGAGTGTGTAGGGTTGATTATCACGGTTTTTTTCATAATTATCTGGTTTTTCAATTACATGATTTTCTCCGGGACAATACTCTAGAGCAAAGGTGTAAGTGTAAGATTGAATCCATTTTGGTTGTGGTGTATCTGGAGCATTAATCTCGCCAGTTTCGCCTTTTGCCTCAGCTCCAACACTATATTCAGCGCCAACTACAGGCAAAAGATCGCCAATTTCACTTGCATCTATAAAAATATCAGCACTAAAGGTGTGTTTTACACCTTCTTTATCTTGGAAGGTTACAGTTTTAATCACATCATTTTCCACTTGAGCATCCACAGGAATAGCTTCATATAAAACAGTAAGTTGTTTGGACTCTAAATACTGTTTTAACATATTGTCGATAACCTTAACGCCTACGATAGGTTCATAGCAAAGCCTGCTAACCCAACCATTGCCAGGGTTTAGGTGGGCAACATGTTTTGCTTCTTCGTTTAAGCGAAAGTTTTTTCGATAATAATTTCTAACTCCTTCTCGAAAAGCGTAGTAGTTTGCTGTCCCGCCAAAATACTCAATCCATTGGTTTTCATCAGGTGCAGAAACACCTTGACTAGTAAGTTGGCCTCCAAGCCAATCGGTCTCCTCAGTCATTAAAATCTTATACCCACGAGAAAGTAGTGCTAATGCAGCAGCAACTCCTCCGGTACCACCACCACTAATGACAACATCATAGTGCAGTGCATCACTCATCTATGCCACTCCTTATAAGTTGTTGAGATGTTTTTCTAGTTTTAAGGCTAGGAATCCTTCCCAGAAAGTGGTTAACTTATTATCTAAGGCATCGCCAAGTAGTAGTTTAGGTTAGTAGCTATGGAACAAAAGGTTTGAAAAGCAACGAGTTTAAACGTTAATTAGAATTATTACAATGTTTATCATAATTGGGGAGGATAAAAAGAATTAATGGTTAACATTTTGATTTAGTAGGGTTGCTACAATCTCAAAATAACAGACCAATCTCTTGATAACAAGTTACACTACTGACAAGATTATCATTGTATCTTGTAGTGGCCTCAAAAATCAAGGAGGTCGTAACATGAAGGGGAAAACAAGGTTTTTGGTTTTACTTTTGCTAATTGCCGTGTTTGTTTCTGGTTGTAGCTTGTTTGGCAAGAAAAAAGGTGATGTAACAGTTAGTTTGTTTTTAGAAGATAATACACCACTAACTGGCATAGAACTCGTCTTAAAAAAAGATGCCAAAGTTGTTAAAGCGAAAACTAACAACGACGGCAAAGCCTTATTTCAAGTAGATGACATAGGAGAGTATACTATCACAGGTGAAGTGGTTCTTTATGATGGAACTAAAGAGGCAATCTTAAAACAAATTAACTTAAAAGCAGGAACTAACCCAGAGGTTCCCATAAAGCTTGCAACAATTGGGCAATTGGGAATAACTGTAGTTGACAAAAAAGCCAAACCGATTGCCAATAGCGAGCTTGTTATTAGTGTTGGTGAAAACGAAAAGAAGATCCCCTTAGAGGCAGAGGGCAAAATTCAATTCTATGCAAAGATAGGCACCTACAACTTAAAAGCAAAGATAAATGATTTTGTCTCTGAAATTAGTGAAGTCGAACTAACAAGTAAGAAACTAGAAAAGGTACTAGAGATTAACATTGAAACTATAGAAGAATTAGCTATCGGCAAAGCATATGAAATATTTAATTTAGATATAAATAAAACAGCACATGATGCTGATGGCACAAGACTTACAGATGGCATTTTTGGAGATCCTAACAAAGGTCCGGAGGATTCAAGTTGGGCTTCTTATAATCAATCAGACAAAGAAAAACCATGTGGTTTTATAGTCGACCTAGAAGCAGTAAAAGATCTTCGTGCAGCAAGAGTACAAGCTTATCAGTACCATGAATGGGGTGTTTTTATACCATCGAAGATATCGATTGAATTGTCTGAGGACAAAACTACATGGAGTGAACCTGTAATAGTAGAAAAAGAGTCTAGAGCCGGAGAAACTTATGACGAATGGTTTGAATTTACTCTTGCAGGGAATGGACGCTATGTGAAGGTTACTATTGAACCTTTTACTAATCTATTTATGTGGCTTGGAGAAATATCTGTGCAAGGAGTAGAAGAATAAATAAGAGATTTAGATGAGAAAAAGGGCTTCCGCTATTTAAGCGGAAGCCCTCATTAATTAATTTTGTTTAGCCCGTCTTGCAGCTGCAGGATCATAAAGGTTATAGAATCTTACCATGTTTTTCCAATGGGTAAGCACTCTTTGACCATAACCTACACCAGGCACTGCCCATTTGCCATCCATATCAGGCCATGTTGGTGCAGAGCCTCTTTTGACTAAGTGGAAACGGGGGTCAACAAGCTCAGGGTAGCTTGGCAAAGGATCGGTTGTTGCATATGCCCAAATGTGCTGCATTTGAGCAATAACACCTTCTTCTGGGGTGCTAAAGTAATGACCTTTGACCCCGCCACCTGTAGTACCAATACCAGCATAGTTGTTTTGCTCAGGCACTACATCGCCACCAAACTTAAACCAACCTGTTTCATGGATAGATTGACCAAAGACAACATCACCACGAATGCCGTAGTATTTGCCCCATTTGACATAGTATTCGCCAAGCTCAGGAGCGTTTGGGTTTTGTCTTTTTACATATGCATCAAGTTGTTCACCTGTTAATACAGTAGGTCCAAAGATAGATGGATCATTCCATAGCTTGTCCCAATCAATAGGTTCTTCAACTTTAGCAGGTTTGTAAAGTGTCAACCCTAATACAGTTAAAGAGACAATAATTGCCAGGGCCCAAGTTAATTCTTTACTCATTGTTTGCCATCAGTCCTCCTAATAGCCAAGATAATTAAGTAATTGATTATGAAGATCCCAGATCATCTGTGCATAAGTTGAACCAGGTACAGCCCATCTACCATTAAGGTAGAGCCAAGCCTCACGTGTCTGAGGCCTTGTCACTAAGTGATAACGAGGATCTACTTTTTGGAAACTGTCGCTCTGATATGGATATTTCTGGACAGGCCAAGGATCTCCTTCGTGTCTAGGTACCCCATAAGCCCAAAGGTGCTGAATTTGAGCAAGTACTCCCTCTTCAGGGGTATCAAAATAGGCACCTTTAACCCCACCACCAGTAGTACCAATACCAGCATAGTTGTTTTGCTCAGGTACTGCATCTCCACCAAATTTAAACCAGCCTGTTTCGTGGATAGATTGGCAGTAAGCCCAATCCCCTGTAATATCTAAAAGAGAGCCGAAGTAAAGGTAGTATTTAGCGACATATATATTGTATGGGTTATTATTTGGGTTTCTTGCCATAACAAAATCTTCCAGTTCCCAAGGGGCAAAAAGAGGTTTGCCTTTAATAAGAGTAGAAACATCGCCTCTAGCTTCACTACTAGAGACCGATTCTAACTCAACATTAACTGTTTGGGTTTTGTCTAAAACATTCACAGCTTGAGAAGAAAAGACTCTTCCGGATTTTTTGGCATAAAACCAATAGACCCCTGGTTCTTCCAACCTAAAGACCTTTGGGTCGGAAATTTGGCCAAGAGAAGTTGCCACAGGATATTCATTAGCACTTGGATTCTTATCGTGCCAGTAAAAGATCTCCGCAGGATAAGAATCAGCACCAATATTTACACTGTACTCTTTAGGATTTAGTTCAAGCTCTAGCATAAAATTCACTCCACTGAGAATCTCAATATTTTGAGAGTAATCAACACTACCTTTGGTTATTCTTAGTGTATATAGACCTGGTTCTAGTTGTATGACTTGGCTAGTGTCTGCTATTGTATACCCGTAAAAATTATTACCGAACCAGATAGAAGCCCCGTCTAAATCAGTGATTAGAGTAAGAGAACCATGTTCAATTGCTGGATCAAGTTGTTCTAAATTGACACTTACTGTTGTTATGTTGTTTTTTACTATAACAACTTGATCTTCATATGGTTTGTAGCCGTTTTTATGAACTTTTATTGTATATGTTCCAGGTTGGAGATTTAGTGTAAGTGGTGTAAATAACTCAGATATTGTGGTTTTTAAACCTTCAATGTAGACTTCAGCGTTATCGGGGTCACTGTTAACAATCAAGGTACCATAAGATTTTAGACTAAAACAACCAGATAAGGTTAGCATTACTAAGAGGCCAATAGACCAAAAGTGTTTTTTTTTCATAACTATTCTCCCTTAAATTATACTTATCTGACTAGATAATTTCGCTCTATCATAAATTTAACCTTTTAGTCAACAGTCCTATATTATTGTTTTAACTTGTTATTTTACTTATTTATTCTAGGAATTTGCTGTAGGTTAAAATGAATATTAGAGGGGCTAATATTAAGGGTAAGATATCCTAGTCCTAAGGTAAAATCGGGAAGGCCAAAAGAGAGTGCTGGTGCTGAAATAAACAAAATGTCTGTGTAATTGACAACTAATCGGTGCAGGTGGCCACTTATTACTGCAAGAACTGGCCTATCTTTTAAAAGTTGAAGTAGTCTAATTCTAGCCTCTATCTCTGCATTCCAATATACACCTCCTGCTTCCTTAGGATCGGTGACAAAGAGTGGAGCATGCATGAAAATGATTTTTGGTGCATCTGAAGCTAATTGAGATTCAAAGAAAAGAAGTTGGTCTTTTTCTTCTTGGAGACCACTAGAGAAAAGCTGAGAATTAAGACCGATAAAGTCTATGCCAAAAAAGTTTTGGGCATGAAAGTCGGCACCTAGGTTTTTCCTATAATTTTTAATCTTAGTGCTGTCTATTTCGCCTTCGTTGCCTGTGAGTTTTTTGTTGCCAAGGTCGTGGTTTCCTGGCACATAGAGGATGGGTTTATTTATCGATTCAATACTCTCTTGAAAGAGTTCGAATTCTTCTTTAGAGCCTGCTTCACTTAGATCTCCAGCTACAAGATAGATATCGTGGTCTTCTTTTTGTGCGTGGTTTAGTGCATATTGCCATTGTTTATAGTGAAGGTCGTTTGTCATAGAAAGATGAGGATCACTCATTATGGCAATTTTAAGGGGAGAAAAGTCGCTATCTTTTTTCATCT
>DUTE01000362.1 GCA_012842235.1 Bacillota bacterium | reverse complement strand
TAGCATTTACACACTAGTGTGTCAACTATATTGATACATTTACCACAGGCAAGTTTGTCTAACTTTAATTGAAAAAGTAATTGCAGCCCTAATGTCTACAAAGTAGAAACAACTTTTATTAAAGATCATAATGACTCTAGAAAATCGTATTATCGTCAATAGTACTTAAAACCGTAAAAAACCTTTAGCAGGCGGAGCAATCTTTGCTCTGCCTGCTAAATCTACTAAGACTTAGGGATTTACTTAGTGAAAGTACTTTTTTGGCTCTTAGACACAATCTCTTTAGATAGACCTTTAATAAACTCATCTATACTCATAGAACCAATATCCCCAAGAGTTCTTTCACGAACTGAGACATTGCCACTTTCTACTTCTTTATCGCCTATAACAAGCATATAAGGCACCTTATTTAACTGTGCAGCCCTAATTCTATAGCCTAGTTTTTCATCTCGATTGTCTACATGAGTTCTAATATTGTTTTTCTCTAGTTCTTGTCGTAAGTTCTCTGAGGCTTCATGATGGGCTTCACTGACAGGAATAATCTGTACCTGTACAGGTGATAGCCAAGTAGGATATGCTCCAGCAAAATGCTCGGTGATTATGGCGATAAAACGTTCAATACTACCAAATACAACACGGTGTACCACTACTGGAGTATGCTTTTCGCCGTCTTCACCAATATAACTGAGATTAAAACGCTCAGGCATTAAAAAGTCAAGTTGAATTGTACCACACTGCCATGTTCTTCCTAAACAATCTTTTAAATGGAAGTCAATTTTGGGCCCGTAAAAAGCACCGTCACCCTCATTAATTTTGAAATCTAGGCCTTTTTTCGTCAGTGCCTCTTTTAGGGAGCTAATTGCATTATCCCAGATCTCATCGGAACCGAGTGCGTTTTCTGGTTTAGTACTCAGTTCAACAAAATACTCAAAACCAAAAACATCACGATAAACATAATCGATAAGATTGATTACAGAGATAATCTCACTTTCAATCTGATCTGGTGTCATAAAGATATGGGCATCATCTTGAGTAAAACAACGTACTCTCATAAGACCATGCAATGTCCCTGAAAGTTCATGGCGGTGTACAAGACCTAGTTCACCATATCTAAGAGGCAGATCTCTATAACTCACAAGTTGCCGGCCATAAAGAAGCATAGCCCCGGGACAGTTCATTGGCTTGACAGCATAGTTTGTCTCGTCAATAACAGTAAAATACATGTTTTCTCTGTACTTATCCCAATGACCTGAATTGCGCCACAGTTGCTCATTGAGGATTATTGGGGTTTTTATTTCCATATAACCTGCTTGGCGGTGAATAGTGCGCCAAAAATCCTCTAAGGCATTCCTTAATACCATGCCTTTAGGATGGAAGAAAGGAAAACCAGGACCTTCATCACGTACACTAAAGAGATCAAGTTCTTTACCTAATTTGCGATGATCTCTTTTTGCTGCTTCTTCTAATATTCTTAAATATTCATTTAAGCTCTTTTTATCTAGAAAAGCGGTGCCATAGATTCTTTGTAGCATCTGTCTTTTGCTATCGCCTCTCCAGTAGGCTCCTGCAAGGGATAAAAGTTTAAAAGCTTTTAGCTTTCCAGTGCTCGGGATATGTGGCCCTCGACAAAGATCTTCAAATTCACCCTGCTTATAGATACTTACTGTTCCTTCTAACTCTTCTATTATCTCGACTTTGTATTGATCCTCTCTAGCAGCAAAATATGCTAGTGCTACATTTTGAGGAAGTTCACGCCTTATAAAGGGATGATCTTCAGCAACAATCTTTTCCATTTCTTTTTCAATAGCTTCTAGATCCTTGTCACTGAGTTTTTCAGGTAGATCTATATCGTAGTAGAAACCATCATCAGTTGCAGGCCCAATCGCAAATTTAGCCTGGGGATACAATCTCTTTATAGCCTGAGCCATAATATGACTTGCTGAGTGTCTTACTACTTCTAGTGCTTCTTTTGACTTTGATGTTATAACCTCGAAATCTCCACCATTATTCAATGGTTCATTGATGTCAATAAGCTGCCCATTGAGTTTGCCACAGATGGCATCCTTTGCAAGCCTTGGACTGATGTCGTTGGCAACCATATAAGCAGTTGTTCCTTTGGGGACTTCCTTCCTACTTCCATCTGGTAAAACCAAAACTAACATAGCCAAACCCCCTTTTAAAAAAATAGAGCACTTCGCCAAGGGACGAAGTGCTCGTGGTTCCACCCTAATTAACACAAACTATGTAAAAACAATTTGTGCACTCTTATAATGATAACGGTCTTTGACCGGTCCCTTTTACTTACCTCTATTTGGGATGTTCGAAAGGACAGCTCCAAGGTGGTTACCTGCTCTCTTTTAAGAGGCTTTCAGCCTAAGGCCTCTTTCTCTGTAAGCAGACATTTTTTGCAGGATTCTTCCTTATCATCGCAGATAAGCTTTATATTATAAAAAACTTGCAGAAAAATGGTGGGAGCGAGCGGAGTCGAACCGATGACCTCTTGCATGTCAAGCAAGCGCTCTAACCATCTGAGCTACGCCCCCGTGTTTTCTGCAAGGCTCGTTTATTATATTAGCATCAGAGATTTGATCTGTCAACACCTTATCACTATTTTAATAATATTTTTCCCCTAGTGTGTTAATGTATACCAGACCGAAAAGCAAAACTAACAGGTAATAAACTAGAAATTTACTAATCATCTGTTTGTACCATGCGTTTCATAAATTTAGCTCCAATAATAATCACAGTAGATTTTGTGGATAATATCAATGGGAGGGATGAGCTATCGCCCGAGGGAAAGTTGCCTCTGATGCCCTCAAACTAGAAGCTGCACGCCGGTTGGGCTTAAGCCAAAAGCTGACTGAAGAGGGCTGGAGAAACCTCACATCTGGCGAAATTGGAGCTATTGTCAGAGAAATGATCCGTATGGGTGAAGAAGCACTTTTTGACGATTCTCCTAGGCTCTACTAACCAGGCAGGGACATATCCCTGCCTTATTCCTTATCCTTATTCTTTGTCTAAAACCCCATATATTTCTTCTAAATCGAGAAAAACATCGCCATCTTCTGCTGTGACAGAAACATTATTACCTACATCACCTGTATCGAGATAGATATCTCCATTTTGGGTGTTAACCTTAAGATCACATCCTACCTCACTAACAAATAGTTGTAAATGTTGTTCTGGATCGGCGATAGTAATATTAATGTTACCGGATATCTGACTGATTTCAAATTTCGATATTGCATCTTTTAACAAAGCAATATCCTCTTCCAATCTTTTTATCCTTTCTAACAAGATTTGTTCATTAGACACCATTCTTTCCCTCCCGAAATTTTTTAATACAGAAGGTAATTATCTCTTAGGTCTAAAAACCAGCTCTGTCTTTCTTGCCAAGAGAAAAAAAGTTCATTAAGTGATTTGCTTTTGACGATTGTCTCTCGGGGTTTTGAAGAACCTAAGAGCCTATCAAAATGAGAGCTAATCCATTCGAATTGCTTTGGATATAGATCATGAATTTTTTGAACAATATAAAGTCCTGTTTGTTCTGGCAAGAATTTTTCTCTATCAGTAACAATAATTCTTGACCCTTCACACCTTTTTCCTTCCCACTTAGAAGTAGTAGGTATAAACTCCACTGGCTCGAAATAACACCCAGGAAGATTTAGACGATTAAGTTCTGCCGTTAGCTTTCCTTTATCAATAAAAGGAGCTCCAAAAATTTCAAACGGAGTCTCGGTACCTCTTCCTTCCGAAATGTTTGTCCCTTCTAAAAAACATAGTCCTGGATAGACAGTCGCTGCTCTAAGCGAGCGAATATTAGGTGATGGATTAACCCATTTTAAGCCTGTTTCATCAAACCACTGCCCTCTGTGCCAGTTTTTCATAGGTATAACAGTAAGATCACAATTAATTAAAAACTGCTCATTAAAAAGCCTTGCTAACTCACCTACAGTCATACCATGGGTTATTGTAATTGGGTATTTACCAACAAAAGAAGAATAAGGT
>DUTE01000361.1 GCA_012842235.1 Bacillota bacterium | reverse complement strand
TTGTCGATGCTTACAACCTTTGCTGTGAGAACCTCGCCTCGTTTCAATTCGCTTTGTTCTAAGCTTTGCATCATGGCTTCTTGATTCTCTTCGGTACTAGCAGCCTCTTCTTTGGCAGCCTCTTCGTTTGCAGGAACATCTACCTGCAAATCCTGTTTTTCCATTTCGCTCATTCTCTCGACAACCCCCTCAATAACCCAGTCGGGCGTGGAAGCCCCTGCGGTTACCCCTACTAAATCAGTAGGCTTAAACCAAGCAGCTTCAAGCTCGTCTGGCCTTTCTATATGATACGCTCTCGGAATAACTTCTAGACAAAGCTGATGTAGCCTTCTAGTGTTTCCGCTTTGTTTGCCGCCGATAATTATCATCACATCTACTTTTTTTGCTAACTCTATAGCGGCTTTTTGTCTTTGCTCTGTAGCTTGACATATTGTTGAATAAACCCGGATTTCCCGAGATGTATCAGCTAAATAGTCTACACAAGCCTTAAATGTTTCTTCGGATTGTGTAGTTTGAGCCACCACGCCCACCTTATCAAAGCTTAAGCCTAATAGATCATTAGGACTTAAGGCAACAACACCTTGGCCATCTATAGCACCAAGGATACCCTGTACTTCAGGATGGTTCTTTTCGCCAACAATTACTACCTGAAAACCTTCATTCAGAAGTGATTTTGCTTGTTTTTGAACTCTTTTAACATAAGGACATGTGGCATCGACAACTTTTAGGCCTCTTGACTGTGCCTTTTGAATAATCTTAGGATCTACACCATGGGAGCGAATAATCAAAGTACCAGAAGATATCTCTTCTATGTCATCTATGATACTTGCTCCCCTTTGTTCAAGTCTTTTTATTACTTGAGGATTGTGTATAAGAGGCCCTAAGGTATATACATTTTTAGGAGATACAGTCTGTAATGCTGATTCAGCTTTTTTTAGGGCTCTTTCGACCCCAAAGCAAAAACCAGCATATTCAGCGATAATAACCTTCACCCCTGCACCTCCAGCATTTGACTAATCCTATTCATGATCTCTTTACTTATCATATCTAACTTTTGGTGTTTATCCAAATCTTCTTGGGCTTTAATCGCCATTATTTCTTCGACAGAAATAGGTTGCCCAAATTTAATGTAAAGTTTCGTTTTACCAGTAAAAAGACCCTTAAATCCCTTCTCTGTACCGCTAATAGCAACAGGTACTATAGGTACTTTAGCTTGCATGGCTAAAAAAGCAGCACCATGCTTAGCCTCTCCCATTTTCCCATCTTTAGAGCGAGTACCTTCAGGAAATATTCCTAAAACCTTATCCTCTTTTAAAATATTTAGTGCTTGCCTAATAGCTGCTAAATCACCTTTGTCTCGGTCAAGAGGATAGGCTTTTAGACTTTTTAGAAAACCACCAATAAAGGGATTTTTAAACAATTCTTTTTTGGCAAGAAAATAAACCGGTCTATTAGAGGCACAAGCTAGTACCGGTGGATCGAGATTACTGATATGATTGCCAGCTAAGATAACTCCCCCTTCGGGTACCTTAACTCCCTCGACTTTCATTCTACCAAAAAGTTTGAAAAAAAACGTGGCAATAGCCTTAATAATGGCATAATACATACTATGTCCCCTATTCTATTCTACATTTTTTTACTATCTCCTGCACTACCTCTTCAATAGATAGTCCAGTAGTATCAAGAATATGCGCCCCCTCAGGGACCACAAGAGGTGCGACTTCACGTTCAGAATCTATTTTATCACGTTCTATAATCTTTTGTTTTAACTCTTCAAAGTCTATCTTTATACCTTTGTTTTCTAAGTCAAGTAGACGACGTTTTGTTCTTTCCTCTATACTTGCAGTCAAATAGATTTTTAAGTCTGCATCAGGAAAGACTACTGAACCCATATCCCTGCCGTCTAAGACAACTCCACCCTCTTTGGCTATATCCCTTTGCCAGGTTGTCATGATCTGGCGTACAAGTGGTTTTTTAGCTACATAAGAGACTTTCTCGGAAACTGCCGGTTCTCTTATTAAAAGGCTAACATCCTCTTGGTTAAGAAAGACTTGATCATCTTTAAGTTTTATATCTGTTTTTTGGGCTAGCCCATAAAGAGCTAGTTCATCGTCACAATCGATGTTGTTTTTTAAAGCACTAAGAGTAAGCGCTCTATACATTGCCCCAGTATCTAGATAAGTTAGACCTAGCGCTTTAGCAACTTCTTTGGCTACAGTACTTTTGCCGGCTCCTGCAGGACCGTCTATGGTAATTACTGGCAGTGTCACATTATCAACCTCACATCAACAAAGAGCAGTTTCCTGTTTCAATCTCTGCTCCTAATTCTTTTAGTTGGGGAAAAAATGATGGTTGGGATACACTAGCATAATCTGCATCCTTAACTAAAATACCTTTAGGTGAATTTAGCCCAGCAATTGCTGCTGCCATCACTAGACGGTGATCTTTTTTAGGATCATAGACCCCACCGTTAA
>DUTE01000360.1 GCA_012842235.1 Bacillota bacterium | reverse complement strand
TAGAGATGAATTTTTATATTTAGATCAACTTTATCATCGTACAGAGATCCCAGAACTAAAAGAGCGTTACAGAGAAAAAATGCTGGAATTTACTCTAGGTAATCCAGACAAGTTTCGTTCAGGCACTTGGGCACTGTTTCATGTAGAGCCTGAGGAGTATTCTGAACAGACTCAGTTTAGAAAATTAGATCAAGCACATACTAATTATTTTTCTGGTCCTAGTCTTGCAATACTAGGTTCTGGAGAAGGGGTAGATCGTCGCGGTCTGTTAATTAGAGGCGGTCCCAATCTACCTCACTCTCATGATGATTCACTTGCTCTTTATTACTATGACAAGGGTTTACTTCTTACTCAGGATAATGGTTACTACATCTTTGGTTCACCTCTTCACTATGGCTGGGGTTCACAAGCAGCAAGCCACAATTTAGTTGTAATAGATAACGACAAATACCGTTACGGTTGGTATAAATCAGGACCTGGTGCAGATCTTTTAGGCTTTGCTGATCTTAGTGGACTTAAATATGTATATCTCAATAACCCTCATCAGTTCCCAAGATTTATCCAAGAATACAGTCGTCTTACCGCATTAATAGATATAAACGACAAAGAGTCTTATGTTTTTGACGTTTTTACAGTAGATGGTGGGAAAAGACACGACTATATGTTTCATACAGGAGCACCAATTATGGAGACTGATGTAGAGTTCCAAAATATTCCTGATGTATGGACCTTAGCAGGATTAGACGACAAAGATGCCCCTTACAATGTTATAGGCCAAAGCTATGGTGAAAGAATAATTTCTGGTGATATGATCCGTGATCTAGGTATTGCTTCAGAAGGGGTAAAATCCATGTATTGGAATCCCCCACCAGGAAACGGTTATGGCTTTATCTATGATCTAAAAGAAGCTTTGTTAACAGAGAAGATGTTTGAAGCATCATTTAAGTATTATGATGGCCTCGATACCACTTTGACCAATAGACTGTTCTTTGATCAAGATACCACTATCTACAAGGGTTTAGGTCCTAATCTCTCTGGTACAGAAAAATATCCTTATATTATCTTAAGAAGCGAAGCTGACAAAGACCATCAGAGCCGAGTTATTTCAATAATGGATGCTTCTTTAGGGCTTTCATCTATAGCTGAGGTAAAAAGGTTTGATGAAAACTCATTTGTTGTAGAATTCTTTAATGGGGATAGTCACTTCATTCTTTTAAATAGTGGCAAAGCTAAAACCCCAGCTGGAGAATTTGTTTCTAAGGCTCAATTTGCTATAGCTAAATTCAACCAACAAGAATTAGCAAATATAGCTATAGTTGGTCATGGAGAGGTAAAACTTAAAGATATAGTGGTTACAGCTAACCAGTTTCAAACAAAGATCCTTGAAGTCAACTATGAAAAGTCGCAGGTTATTGTTGATGGATTACTTGATCTAGAAGTAGGAGATTTAGTCGCAATAGATAATGATGATTACAAAAGAAATACAGTCTATAGAGTAAGTTCTGTAGCAAAGAAAGAGGATAAGACCGTATTAGATCTTGAGGGCTCCATGGTTATAGCCAAAGGAACTGTAGCTAAAGGAACAAAGTACGTTGATTTAAATACACCACTTCCAAGGGGCTTTTCTTATGACAAATCGACCCAGTATCTAGATGGTAAGCTTTTTGTAAGGGAAAAAACTAATGAGAGCGAAATTATAAAAAGGACTAATGGTTTTAAGAATGTATACTTAGCAGGAGATATAAATTTTGAACCACAAGACAGCTTTGTTATTTATGATGTCAAAGTAGGCGATACGCTAAGTAACCTTCCAACTGCCATTTGGGAAAAGTAAACGATAAAAAAATGCTATTGATTTTTTAGCATAATAGAGCTTAAGAAAAAAGGTTTTGGTAAGTCTGTAATTACCAAAACCTTTTTGTTGATAAAACTAAAAAATACTAAACAACCATATGTATTTGTTGTTTGCTACTTTCATCCTTGGCCGTCAAAGTCGCTACCTTAAAAGATGCTGAATTTCTTGCCTGTTTTAAGGGACATGGCCATTAATGTACACTAATAATTTGCCATTAACACGAGGTTCTTTAGAAAAATGATAACCTTTTTGAAGGCTGTTTTTGCAGCTTCAATTTTTTTATCTAGTAAAAGAAAGATAAATAAGTAGCTTAATTCATATCTATCTTTGAAATGAGTTTTTGGAGGTATGATTATGAAAAAGCTGCACTTATTTATTTTCGTTTTTATCCTAGTGGTACTTTTTTTTAGTATTACAATAAAAGAACCAAATGTTGATATCTCTACTCTTCAGTGTCTAAGTGGTTTTGAAAGAGTAAAGGATATTAGTTCTTTAATGAAAACTCCGCCACAAATTCAAGCTTCAG
>DUTE01000359.1 GCA_012842235.1 Bacillota bacterium | reverse complement strand
TTTGGTATAGGTGAAGAATCATTTAGACCATTTTCTATGTTTGTTTGGCAAAATGGTGGTAGATTCTTTAACGATGACCTTACAGCTAGTGCTTGGGATGAACCAGAAGCAATTAAGGGTTTTACAGAACTTGTAGAGCTTTATACGAAATATAAGATACCTGTAGAAGATGTACCTATTGAAACCTTTAGAAGAGGCGAAGCTCCAATTATGTTATTACCTTGGTGGACTTATGGTTCCTTCCAACAGGGGCTTCCTGAATTAGCTGGTAAGTGGGGTATTGAGCTTGTTCCTGGTACAATGAGAAATGGTAAACTAGATCAGACAAGCTGGTTTGGTGGTACACCTCTAATAATCTTTAATAAGTCAAAGCATCAAAAGGAAGCTTGGGAATGGATTAAATGGGTAACACAACCAGAAATACAAGGTGAATTAGCTAAACGTACTATTGAGAAAATACCAGGTTCACTCTTATTGCCTTCTGTTCCCGAAGCCTACAACATGTTACCTTTGCCTGAAAAACATCGTGAAGTATTTAGAGACCAAGCTAAAGCCTCTAAGGCTCCGGTTTTTACAGTAGCATCAGAAAGAATCATCAATCGTTATATCCAGTTTGCCTTAAATGAGGCTGTAGTACAAGGGGTTAGCCCTGATGTAGCAATAAAGAAAGCTGCTCAAGGTGTTAACATGGATCTTAAAACAAAATGGGCAGAGTGGAAGAGATTTATTAGTAAACTATAAAAACAAGGGCGGCTGGAAACCAGTCGCCCTTATTTTTATAACTAATTGTCTTTATTTTCAGTGCTTTCAGCAGCTTTTTGCTTATCAAGACTGCTAAGATATTTACTTTTCTTTCTCCTTTTTTCAAGGTCTTTTTTAGCTACATATCTAGAAAGGAATAGAACACCTACACCAACAAAGAAGATGATAAGAGGAGTCCAACTAAATCCGGATATGGCAAGCATATAAAGGAATACTAAAAATCCAGCAGCAGTCGTAAGAGCACCAATTAATTGAAGAAATTCATGATTCAAGGCTCTATCGCCTCCTTTTAACAGATTATCCGTAGTTCTCTCTTTTTATTATTCTAGCATTTGCGCAGAAATCCTCTTTTGGCGAGAGATAACTTCAATTGCTCTTCTAGAATAATTAAACCTTGTAGAAGACAGACCTTTTGTGTACTATTGTAAGCAAGCTTAACATTTGCTTTTTAATGTATGGAGGTAATTGCTTTGAAAAAATGGGAAGATATCTCTAAAGATGTTTTGGCTCAAGCTCTAAACGATGAAGAGGAAAATCCCAAGATCATTGTTTCTGTTTTAGGAAAAGATAGAGTAGGTATAATTGCAGAGATTACTGCAGTTATAGCTAAATTAGGCGGGAATATAATAGATATTAATCAAACTATCTTTCGTGAGCTTTTTAGTATGAATATGGTACTAGATATATCTAGAGCTTCAGAACCATTTTCTCGATTTAAAGAGGAGTTAGAAAAAATAGGCGAAGAATTAGGACTTAAGGTTGTTGCCCAAAGAGAAGATACTTTTATCAAGATGCATCGTGTGTGAGGGGTGTTTGATTTGCGTATAACAACGAGGGAAATACTTGAAACAATAAAGATGGTAGAACTTGAAAATTTCGATATTAGAACAGTGACTATGGGCATCAGCCTTCGTGACTGTGTACGGCCGACAATAGATGGTCTTTGTGAAGCTATTTATGAAAAAATAGTAACTAAAGCAGCGAATCTTGTTAGTGTTGCAGAGGATCTAGAAAAAGAGTACGGTATTCCCATTATAAATAAACGGATCTCAGTAACTCCAATTGCTCTTTTGGCAGATAGTTTAGATGAAGATAACTTAACACAGATTGCCAAGACTTTAGATAAAGCAGCTAAAGAGGTAGGGGTTAATTTCATTGGTGGTTTTTCAGCATTAGTACAAAAAGGGATGACTAAGGGAGACAAAAGGCTAATTATGTCTATCCCAGAGGCTTTGGCAAACACAGAGAGGGTTTGTTCTTCTGTTAATGTTGCCAGTACAAGGGCAGGCATAAATATGGATGCAGTCGGTTTGATGGGCAAAATTGTCAAAGAAACAGCTAAATATACCGAAAAAGACGATGGTATTGGCTGTGCAAAACTAGTTGTTTTTTGCAATATTCCTGAAGATAATCCTTTTATGGCAGGAGCTCTACATGGGGTAAGTGAAGCTGAAACAGTTATAAATATAGGTGTTAGTGGTCCTGGAGTTGTACGTGATGCAATATTAAATATCCCTGATAAGGATTTTGGTACATTAGCAGAGACCATTAAAAGAACCTCTTTTAAAATTACAAGAGCAGGAGAACTTATAGGTAGAGAGGCAGCTAAAAGACTTGGCGTTGAATTTGGAATTGTGGATTTATCTTTAGCACCGACGCCAACAGTTGGTGATAGTGTAGCAGAGATACTTGAGGCAATGGGTATAGATCGCTGCGGTGCTCCAGGTACAACTGCTGCTTTAGCATTACTAAATGATGCTGTTAAAAAAGGTGGAGCTATGGCTTCATGTTATGTAGGTGGACTTTCAGGAGCCTTTATTCCTGTTAGTGAGGATTCAGGAATGGTTAGAGCAGTGGAAGAAAACGTCCTTACTTTATCCAAATTAGAAGCTATGACTGCAGTATGTTCAGTAGGTCTTGATATGATTGCCCTTCCTGGTAACACAGAAGCATCAACAATTTCAGGGATAATAGCTGATGAGATGTCTATAGGTGTTATTAATAAAAAGACCACAGCCGTAAGAGTAATACCTGTACCAAATAAAAAAGTTGGTGACTATGTGGAATTTGGAGGCCTTTTAGGAAGCTCACCAATACTAGATGTCTCCCAGGTAAGTTGCTATTCGTTTATAGAACGTGGTGGTAGGATCCCTGCACCGCTTCAAAGCTTAATCAACTAGAGCTAGCGTGATATTAGGTAGGAGGAAAAGTCGATGACAAGGCAGGCTAAGGGACTAACTTTAGTTGGTTTAATAATACTACTAGTGCTAGTAGGTATTGCCAGTTTTTTATTTACCTGGGCGATAATTGAAAAAAAACAGGAGACATTAATTCCTGCAGGTGTATATGTAGGAGAATTAAATGTATCAGGGTTAAATGTGGAGCAAGCATTAGAATTTGTTAAGGAAAATACTTCTGTTTCAACAAAAGATGTAAAGCTTTTTTGGCCTGGTGGTTCTTATGTTTTAGAATTAGCCAAACTAAACCCCCAAGTGGATTATGCAAGGCTGAGAAGTGAACTTATTTCTACACTACCAAAG
>DUTE01000358.1 GCA_012842235.1 Bacillota bacterium | reverse complement strand
TATACTTATCTCGAGTGCAACAATTCCAAAGATAAAATGAAAAAACAACTTGAAGTTATGTGGAATAGAGGAGGTTGGATCTTAACATTACTTTTACTATTTTTATGGGCCCTAAGCCTAAGCCAAAGACCTATATCTGATAATGAGCAAGTAGAGGCTCCTTCTATAACCTATCCTAGACTTTCGACGATCTATACTGTGCCTGTTAATAACAGCCTTAAAACTTCTTTTGGCTGGCAAGAATCGGCGAAAACAAAAACATGGCGTTACTCTCCTGCTTTAGTCTACAGTATAGAAGAGGGAAAAGAAATTGCTTCCCCAGGGGATGGGGTGCTTTTAGCTGAAGGAGAAAAAATAATTATTGAACATGGTGCAGGTTACAAAAGCGAGATTTGGCCTGTAAGAGCTTATCGCTTTGAAGGTGCCGTTCAAAAAGGTGAAAGTATCGGAGAGTCTTATAGTAATGAGCTTCATTGGCAACTTTCCTATTATAATGAGCCAATTGATCCTAATACAAGAGTTATAACAGAGCCTTAGCATATAGCATATTAGCCCTCTACCCTTCATATAGATTATTAACTGAAGGGCAGGGGGTTTTGTTAATGAAAGACTACATACGTGTAAGAGTCTTAGATATTGCAGCCTATCTCTTGGAGACAGGTCAAACAGTTCGGCAAGCAGCTGAGGTTTTTCATGTCAGTAAAAGTACTGTACACAAGGATGTTACAGAGAGGTTAGAGAAGATTAATAAAGAGTTATATCTTGAAGTGTCCCAGGTTTTAGCACGCAACAAGGCTGAAAGGCATATTCGTGGTGGCGAAGCAACTAAGAAAAAATATATAACCCGGCGAAAGCAAAGTTATCGATGATCATTATGGTTCTTTGTGACTAATATTAATCAATTAGCAGGAATAAAATGGTTTTTGTGGAAAATCATGCTAAGCTGAGGAAAAATCAATTAGGTCAAATAATATAGTACCGTTTTAAAATATCTTCTATACCTAGGGGAGGTGCTGTTTTGCTACGTGGATTGTATATATCTGCTTCAGGGATGATTGTAGATGAATTAAGACATGAGGTTGTAAGTAACAATTTAGCTAATGCCAATACAACGGGATATAAAAAAGACTTAGTCATTGGACAGACCTTCCCTGAAGTTTTGATGAGTTGCCTTTACAAAGATCAAGCCAAGATAATTGGCCAGACAGGCTTAGGTGTTGGTGTAGCTGATATACCAATAAAAATGACACCAGGAATGATCGAAAATACCAATAATGCCTTAGATTTAGCATTAAATGGTGATGGTTTTTTTGTTTTGGAAACAGCTCAAGGGAGAAGAATTACTCGTCAAGGCGATTTTCAGTTAGATAGAGAAGGATATCTAGTGAACTTTGATGGCGATTTCTTGCTCGGAGAAGGAGGAGCAATTAGATTAGATCCTCAAGGAGAGAAAGTTAGGGTTTTATCTGACGGTGGCATCTTTCAGGGTGACGAATTTGTGGACAGGCTTGTTTTGGTAAATTATGATCCATCAGTTATAGCCAAAGAAGGTAGTGGAAGGTTTACTGTATCTCAAGATGCTGAAATGCTCGATTTAGAAGCACAAATCATTCAAGGAGCCCTAGAAAGATCAAATGTCAATATTATTGAAGAAATGGTAGAAATGATTAGTCTAATGCGGGCCTATGAGTCTGCACAGAAACTTGTCCATGCCCAGAATGAAACATTA
>DUTE01000357.1 GCA_012842235.1 Bacillota bacterium | reverse complement strand
GAAACATAAGGATGTTCTTGCTTTGAAAAACAAGGGCCTAAACGTTACCGAAATAGCTAAAAGATTGGATATTGGCAAAGGTGAGGTAGAACTTATTCTTTCCTTATATGGGGCAGGTGATAACGTGTGAAATCACAGAAAGATTTTTTTATGGGTCTTGGGATAGGCCTAGTTTTTGCATCTCTTGTTTGGATTGCTTCTTCTTATACGCCACTTAGTGATGCAGAGGTTATCACTAAGGCTAAAGAGCTTGGTATGGTTTTTCCTAGGGATATAGGAATACCTCAAACTGTAGTGGTTACTACGGAAGGTGCAAATTCTATAGCCCCATCGAACACATCGCCATCGCCTGTCAATGGTAAACAAAATCAATTAGACGAAGAAATAGAAGAGGCGGCTGAGGTAAAAAAACCAGTTGAAAAAATTGTTAATTACACAATTAGGCCAGGTTCAAGTGCAAGGACAGTTGCTAATGAATTAGAAGATATGGGAGTTATTGCCGATGCTGATCTATTAGTGAAAGAATTAGGTAGGATGCAACTAGCTGGTAAAGTGAAAGCAAAAGGTTATAAGTTTGATATCACCTACGGTCCTCTTGATATCTATCAGGTAATAAAAGATATTACTAGATAAGTAACGATGCGAAACACCGGGTTTCGCATCGTTTTTGTCTAAAGCTTAAAAGATATATGGAGCACATAAGATAATAGTAGTATTTTTCTACAGAAGTAAGTATATAAGTGGGATTATTATCAAGAAAAAGGTGGTGTGATTTTTAATGACAAATGGCAAGAAGGTAAAGAACTATGTAGAGTTGACCTTTGATGAACTTGAAAGATTAGATAGAAGAAATACCGTTTTTTTAATAAGTGTAAGTCCGATTGAGGTTCACGGTTACCATCTTCCAGTTGGGACAGATGTGTTTATATCAGAAAAACTATTAGAGGGTTATGTTTCCTTGTTAAATGATAGGTATCCTCATCTTACATTAGTTAAGCTTCCACCACTTTATGCAGGTTCTGATGCTTTACCACTGGCAGGCTCTCTTTCCGTTTCCGCAAAGTATCTTCAAGGAATATTGTTTGATTATGGCAAAGGTTTAGCCAAACAAGGTTTTCGCTATCTATTTGTGGCAGATAATCATGGTGGTCCTAGACATCAGATGGCAACAGAAGCGGCCTCTAGAAAACTTTGGCGAAAATATAAATTCTATCTTTTAGATTCTTTCAACTCAGATTTCCGCAAAATGGTGCAACACGATGAAGATTTTTTACAAAGAACCGCTCTAGAGCCAGGTGTATGTGGTGATGACGCTGATAGTCATGCAGGTACTAATGAAACATCTTTAATGCTAGCGACAAATCCAGAAATGGTCAAAGATAGCTATATTTCAAAAGAGGCATCTTCCTTATCTGATAGAAAAACAGGTGTAGCAAAATCGGTAGAAAAAGTTGGCCAATTTTTCATGAAGATTGGCTCAAAAGAACTAGGAAAAGATCTATTACATCTTTCTAATACATTAGCTTGGGTTACTGACCCAGATATGAAACCTTATATGGGGGATCCTAAAAAAGCCACTAAAGAGGCGGGAGAAGCTATGATAAATGCTAGGCTTGAAGATGCAATGGAACTTTTTGATCAAGCTTTAAGAGGAGAGGTTATTAAACAAAGGCCTCTTTTATGGGGTTTAAGGTTTCTAAGACATTTTCCTGAATAACGTTTGAGAATAGAAGCTAAAGGTTGTCGTCTTACTTTTTGTTAGTCTTGTTAAAGCTATACGCTTGTGGTATACTACTTTACGGTGTGAAAAACACACCTGGATTGATCTGGTAGAGAGTGCCAATAAAGCAGTGTTGTGTTCGGCCTTTACTAGAGATGAGATTCAGGGAGGTAAAAAACTAAAGGAGGTCATTTTATGGCAGTAGTTTCCATGAAACAGTTGCTTGAGGCTGGTGTACATTTTGGCCATCAAACAAGAAGATGGAATCCTAAGATGAAACCGTACATCTTCACCGAGCGCAATGGTATTTACATCATTGATTTACAAAAAACAGTCAAAAAAATCGAAGAAGCATATGATTTTGTTCGTTCAGTTGTTGTTGATGGTGGTAGTGTTCTTTTTGTAGGTACAAAGAAACAGGCTCAAGACACCATTAAAGAAGAAGCTGAACGTTGTGGACAATTCTATGTCAACGAACGTTGGTTAGGTGGTATGCTAACTAACTTTAAGACCATCCGCTCAAGGGTTAAGTATATGAAGAAACTTGAAGAGATGGAAGAAAACGGTAGTTTTGAGTTATTACCTAAAAAAGAGGTTCAGCAACTTAAAGCAGAGCATGCTAAGCTCAAGAAAAACCTTGGTGGCATTGAAGATATGAATAAGTTGCCAGGTGCTTTGTTTATCATTGATCCTCGCAAAGAAAGAATTGCTGTTGCTGAAGCCCGCAGACTGGAAATTCCCGTGATTGCAATTGTTGATACCAACTGTGATCCAGATGAAATTGACTATGTGAACGGCGCGAATGGCATCATCAT
>DUTE01000356.1 GCA_012842235.1 Bacillota bacterium | reverse complement strand
CCATTAGGAACAGTTCATTATTCAAAAACTTTTTTAGACCGGCGCCTCGAACTCAAAGTGTTTTGAGGCGCCGGTACTTTTCACGCTTCATCTGTAAAGACAATGTAAAAAATTAAGATTCTATATAAATAGGAGTTCTTTCTATAGTATGATTTTTGGAGTAAGGTATAAGGAAACACCACTATGAGTAAAGGTATTATTCTCTACAAATCTAAATACGGCTCAACCAAAAAGTATGCTGACTGGTTAACTGACGCTACCGGATTCGACTGTTTCGAGACCAATGCGGTTAATGCCGCCAAAGCGAAACAATACGAAAAAGTAGTGTTATTGGGTGGCATCTATGCCTCAGGAATATCCGGCCTAAAATTCTTAAAGCAAGTAGCCCCAGACCTGGTTAACAAAAAGGTGGCCGTCTTTTGTGTAGGCGCCTCCCCCTACGATAAGAAGCAGCTAGCGCAAATTAAAGAACGCCTTTTAAAAGATGCATTAGAAGCAGTACCTCTTTTCTACGGCAGAGGAGCCTGGAATGAAGAAGCTATGACCTTCATTGACCGAACGCTATGTAACGTTCTTCAGCGTTCTTTAGCAAAGAAAGATCCCTCAACTTATGAGCCTTGGATGGCCGCTCTGATGGAAGCCAAAGGACAAAAGAGTGACTGGACAGACCCCTCTTGCCTGGATCCCCTTATCGAGTACCTCCAAGATTAATGTTCTAAAACTGGCCAGGCATTTGCGATCATATTATCTTTTAACTGACTAAAAAACATAATCAAATATGAAGAAGGATCTTTTGGAATATTCTATGGCTTGCTGGAACTCATAAGCCTATTAATTGTTGCGAAACTCTAAGTCTATCACCTCTTTTGGTAATGTCAAATAAAGTTCGCAGCCTTGGAGCTCCTTGTTTTATTGAACTGCTAATGTTTCGATCTGAGCAATGGATTGTGAGCTGAGGTAAGCTCTTCTAACAGACCAGTACTCGGAATATTCTACTCAGTATATGCTGACGACTCGCCCAGAATAACTAACTTTCTCGTACAGGACATCTACCCAAATCACCGGATATTTTGCGCTAGTCAGAGAGCGGTTGAAGTTCTAAGTGCCATAATTTCTTGGCCAACTTTTCAATCTCATGTGTCGAGACCCCATGAATGTAAGGCTCTTGAACGACTTGAATGAGAGCAGTTGCGCACTTTATTGTAGTCGACACATATCCGTCCTGTCCGCTTTGTTTCGCATTATTTCTGAATTATATACAACTACCAGTTCTGGTTTTTAATAAGTCTATTATTAGATCTTAATTTTTATTAGCTATAAAAACTGCACCATATAGAAAGGTATGTATCTAATACTTCCCTCTTTTTTTAAATCTTTTGTATGAATTAGATATTTATAATTTATTCTCTTAGAAAACTTCTTTGAAAACTCATCTAAGGACCTGTGTTTTCTATAGTTAGAGGACTTAACTTCTATGGGGCTAATTTTATTACTTTTACTTAGTATAAAGTCTATTTCAAAAGTTCTTTTTTGGATTGAATCATAATAGGTATAGTAAAACAATTTATGATATTTAGAAGCTAGAGTTTGCGCGACAATATTTTCATACAACATTCCTAAGTTTTTAGAAAGTTTGTTGCTAAGTAACTTTTTATATACCAAATTCTCTGTAAAATCTTTATCCTTAAACATCAGACTCACCATGAGACCAGTGTCAGCTAGATATAGTTTAAATTTATCTAAATTTAAACTACTGGACAAACCTACATTTGGGTCATTAGAGTGATATGCTATCAGTACAGTTTTTGAAGCAATTAACTCTGAAATTTTCTGGAATATTGTTGATGCGCGTTCATTCTCTAAGACGCTAGAAACCTGATATCTTGATGAATTTCTAGACAACTCTGCAGGAATAGCGTCAAAAAGCATAGAGATTTTCCCAGTCGAATCTATTTTATAGAAGTCTTCTTCATAAAGATTTATTATATCTCTTTTTACTTCATCAACTATTCTAAAATTATTGGTTTCTATATAAGTTTGTATAGCTTGAGGCATTCCTCCAATTAACATATATAATCTGAATTTTTGTAAAATGTTTCGATTTTGTACTTCTCCCAAAGGGATTTCCTCTTCAAAAGCTTTGCCTAATATATTATTTGCCGTCTCGTCTCCTAAAGCCCACAAAAATTCTTCGAAATCCATAGGAAACATCTCAAGCTTTCTTTCTTCACTTGGAATTAATATTCCATCTACATTTTTCTTAATAGAAATTAGGGAACCTGTTTCAATATAATCATATCGACCATCTTCTACTAGCTTTTTAATTGATTGTCTGGCTAAAGGATTAAATTGTACTTCATCAAAGATAATCAAAGAATCTCTCTCATGCAAATCCACTCCATATTGCAATTGAAGTTGCAAGAAAAAATAATTTAGATTATTCATGTCTTCAAATAAAGCTTGTATGTTCTTCGGTGCAAACGCAAAATCTATAAGGATATAGGATTTATATTCATTTTGGGCAAAAGCTTCGACAATAGTAGACTTTCCTACTCGCCTGGCACCTTCAATTAATAAGGCCGTCTTCCCGGCTGAAGTTTTTTTCCAATCTAACAACTTTTTATATATCTTTCTTTTAAACATATAAAATCT
>DUTE01000355.1 GCA_012842235.1 Bacillota bacterium | reverse complement strand
GCTGATATGATCGCCAAGATCATGGGTGTAACTGCTGGTGATATGAAAGAACGTCAGGTTGCACAGGTTATGTGTGCAGGTGACTATGAAAAAGCAAAGCTTCGCTCTATATACGATGGTCTACAGGACTGCCGGGCAGCTTTTGGTGCTGCAGGTGGACCAAAGGGCTGTATCCATGGTTGTTTGCGCTTAGGTAACTGTGTGAAGGCTTGCCCTTTTGGTGCGATTAAACTTGGCGAAAATGGCATACCTGAGGTAGATGAGAACAAATGTACAGGTTGTAACAAATGTGTCGAGGCTTGTCCTAAAGATATCATCGAACTTAGACCTATCTCTATGGGAGTCCATGTACGTTGTCGTTCAATCGATAAAGGTGCAGAGGTTCGCAAGAACTGTAGCGTAGGTTGTATTGGGTGTATGAGATGTGTGAAAGCTTGTCCACATGATGCTATTCATGTTGTAGATAATCTTGCCCGCATCGACTACGACAAATGCACTAATTGTGGCGAATGTGTTTTAGTATGTCCTGTCAATGCCATTGAAAATCAAGGAAAAAAACTGGTAATAAGAGAAAACCAAGAATCTGTGAGTTCGGGTTCTTTAACTCAATAGGAAGTAAAACAGGAGTCCTTTCAGGACTCCTGTTTCTTTTATGGTTGTTTTTCATTCTTAGGATATTTCAGGAGATAAAGAAGGAATAAAAAGTTCACTATTGTAGTAAATGAATATAGACAAGTTTGGCAAAGACACAAAAAACCTATAGAGAGTAAAAAGAAAAATAAATCAAAATATGGGGAAATTGGCATAATAAAAGGTTATTGACAATAAAATGCAGGGTTGTTATAGTTGTTTTGGACTCAAAGCTAGAGAAATACAAAAGGGATAAGATTAAGAGTTTATCGTAGTTACTACGTTTTTAGTCAAGGATTTGCTCTAATTCCAAACTCTAAGCTCATTGAGAGTGTTTTGGAGCTACATAGTTCTATTTGATTCAAAAAAAGACACACAAACAGACTTGAGGTTTTTTAGGCTTTTAAGGATAAAAGTACTGAAAAGTACTTTTCCTTTAAAGATAATGATTTGGTGTTGGGTTTGGGGGTTCTATTTTCCCGCAAGAATCAATAGAGAATATGTGGAGGTGAGGGTGGTTTCCCTTGATTAGGTAAACCACAAGTCTATGAGCAAATCTTGGACTAAACATCTGTATGTGGCTTTAATTGTGATCCTTGTTGTTGTGCTTGTATTGGTCTTTGTGAAAAAAGACAAGGACAAAGCTGCTGTAACTGACGAAGTCGAGATCGAAGATGTAGTAGTTGAAGAAGAGGAAGTTGAAGAGGCAATAGAAGAAGAGGTAGAAGAGGTAGCTGAAGAACTAGAAGAAGCTGATGAAGAAGTTCTAGGAGAAGAGCTTGACGTAGTTGTAGACGTCGAAGATATGGATCAAGAGATTGAGGATGTAGTAGAGGAAGTTGAAGATACTTCAGATTTTGATATCTAAACACTAAAAGGATCTATAAGCGCTAAGAGATAAGAGACAAACGTAATTTACTACTTAAAAAAAACTAGATACGAAAGTGGTGCTAAAAACTACTTTGG
>DUTE01000354.1 GCA_012842235.1 Bacillota bacterium | reverse complement strand
TCAGATCAGTTCTCTAGTGACGGAGACTACTTTGAAGGTTATTGCAGATTAGTTTCTGGTCTAGCAGCTTCCTGTTAGAAGCTTGGGTATTATGGAGCCTATATTTGCCAAACTGAAATTGGTGACAGTGTTTTATTGAAAGACCACAACAACTTCTGCTGAGTGCTCTCCTTACGAAGTATCAGGCGATATTTAGCTTTCTGAATTATGTGTATGTGGAAATTTGCGTAAACAAATCATAATAATTAACAAAGGCAATTATCTAAAAGAATAGGAGGTAAGGAAAAATGCGTAAAAAGAAAGTCAGTTCTATCGGCTTGCTGTTTTTTGTGTTATTAATTGGGTTTAGTGCATCACTGTCTGTAAGTGCAGGAATCAACCAAAATACTGATAAAGTAAGTATTAGGTTAGCAGCATATGGTTCGTATAAGATGTCGCTTTTTTTACAAGATGCTGTGGCTATGTTTAATGATCAGTATCCAAAGATACAGGTCAAAATTGAAGTGGCTCCGATACCCCTTGAAGCTCAGTCTTTGGCAAATACAGGCTTTATACCAGGATATGAGCATCGGTTGTTGGCAGAATTCGCTGCAAACGACTCGCCAGACGTTTTCTTCATTCCCCCTTCTAGAGCTGGGCTTTATAGAGTAAATGGAGCATTAATTGAATTATCAACATGTATGAATAAACCTGACGATATCTATGGCGTTATGGTGGGAAATGGCTTTGCTGGTATTTCTAGCCAAACTAAGCACTTACATGAAGCAAGTTTATTACTTGGGTTTTTAGAAAAATATACAGATGATTATTCTATGCAGTCAAGACAGAAAACGTTGGATAAAGCTGCTTACGACTTTGCTGATATTGGTGGTTTGGATGGAACACTTGAAGATTTTATTGCTACCTGGAATTTTGTTGTCATGTCGAAGCATTGTGAAGATCTCATTTTCTTTCCTCATTTATTTCTTGAATATGACAGTGGTTACCATACATCTTTCAAAAAGGATGACGATTCTCATTATTTGTTTGTGAACGTTAGCTCAAGTGATTCGGGGACAACAATCGACTTCGTGCGTCTTGCTTTTATACCCGCTTTTATTGAGGATCCTTACTTGGCTAATCTTTTTAGAGAAGCTGTTGATACTTTGATCAGAGTTGTTGATCTAGAGGCTAGAGAAAACGGCTCAGATTCAGTTCTACAAGGGCTAGGGGCTAATTTAATTGATTTTAATTTTCACTTTTTTAATCAAATGGGATATTATTATCATAACGGAATTCAATATCGAACTTTAGGACCGGCACTTTCTGCTTCAAACCGGTTAGAGTATCAAATAGTTTGCAAAAAATCGCCATTTGAAGATCAAAATTACCAGAGACGTAAATATCCTCCCAACCTGTAGCTACCGATTGAGTTAAAGAGCTATAGGTTTACAAAAACAAAACTAATGTAAAATGATTATCTAGGCGGTTTTCTAAAGAGAATAATGGATTCAAATCATCAGAATTGTTTGAAATGATCTAGATATCATCATCTAGAAGAAGATGATCATGAAAGCTTAATTGTGTGCTTGGAACGATGGACTTCCTTTAGAGCAGAGGGTCGCTTAAAATCTGCTGGAGAAAAACCATTGATTCCCTAGAGTAAAAACAAGGCTCTAAACAAAATATCCCTAATGCGGAAAGCTGGTAGAAAAGAACGCGGTTTTTTAGACCGCGTTCTTTTTTTGCCAACACCTGCTAGAGGAGGCTGAATGTACCTAAAGGGATCAGCCCTAAATTAGGGAATTTTTTTAAGCGTCAAGTGACTGACATAAGTCATCTAACTAAACCTAGAAAGGAGGTGCTCCCCCCCACATTGGTATCAAAAAGATGACTTAAATCTAGACTACGTTCTAACCCAAAAGAAAGAGAGAGGAAACAAGGATGCTCGCCTCTTTCTCCAAACGAAGTTTCGCTATAGCAAAAAACAAAACAGACTTAGCACTCAAGTTGTGTTGCAAGTAGACATTGAATATTTAGGGGGAAACTATTGAAATGCAAAAAATGAAGATTTGGGGCATTTTAGCCCTTGCTGTAATGCTAACAGTATCTGCTTTTGCTCAGGATTTAAATTTTGGTGGTTATGTAGAAAACAAATCTAAATGGGACAAAGAAAATGGTCTTCGCTCCCAAAATGATGTTAAGTTAGAGATGGGTCTTTCTGCAGGTGGCGGCGATAGACTAAAGGCAGTTGTACAGATTGAGCCTTGGAAACTTACTGGTTCAGATGTTTTTGGTACACCTGACAATTTAGTTAAAAACTTAAATCTAGCTATTAACAAAATGTATATTGAAAGTAAAGGTTCTTACTGGAATGGTGGACCAGAACTAACAACCCGTCTTGGTGATTTGGATATTAAATACAACCCATGGATCGCTGAAGCTTCTAGAGAAGGTGTTTCTGTAGATGATTTAGAGCTATACGGTGCTAAACTTGGTGGCTTCTATATCTGGGACAATGCAGATAATACTCCTTTCCAAGCACAAGGTCTAAAAGCTTCTGGAACTGTTGGTCCTGTTGATGGTGCTTTAACTGTTGTTACTGGTAAGGATAATGAGACATCTTTTGCTGTAGATGCTATCTATTCTCCACTTGATAACCTTGCTTTGAAATCTGTCTTTGCTGCAAGTGTCTATGATCAAAATGTCGAAAGTATGAAAAAGGCATTCAAACTTGATGGTGCAATGCAAGTGAGCGAAAAGACTTTAGTTGATTTTGGTTACAGAACAGTAGATGCAGAATTTGATCCTACCTATCGTAGCCATGCTAAAGATCAATGGGGTAACCCTATTAACCCAGTTGACCTCTACAAAGGTCAAAGCGGTGTTAATCTTGGTGTAAATACTAAAGTTGAAAACGTTAACCTTGGTGCTTCTTATGACCAACCGACCGCATTAGCTAAATTCGGTGCCAACACTGAGATAAGTGGTACAAGATATGCTGCAGGAACAGAATTAAATGTTGGTAGTTTTGATACTATTTCTATGAAAAAGACTACTGCTTCTGTTGAAAGAGACTTTGCTCTTGAACAAACTAATTTGACTGGTCGTTATGATTTCACTGCTGAAAAAGACAAAGCAGCAAAACACAAGATCTCTGCTAAGGCAGTTACAAACCTTGTTGAAACCCTACCTAATCTTGGTCTAGGTGCTTCTGTTGAGTTTGAAGGCATGGGTGAAAACCCAGTTGGTGAAGTTAATGCTAACTACACAGCTCCTAATGGCTTAACATTAAAAGGCGCCTACAACACTCAAAAAGGTGCTTCTGCTGAAGCTGGTGTCAAAGTAACATTCTAATAACAATCTGATCAAAAGATCAAAGACCTCCGCCTCTGGCG
>DUTE01000353.1 GCA_012842235.1 Bacillota bacterium | reverse complement strand
TTAAAGGTGCTTCCGGCCAAGTTATCTATGGTACTAACAACTATAAGTTTGTCAACATGACTGTCTTCGTAGATCTGTATATCAACAAAATTTGACAGGACAACATCTTTACTCTCTATAGTTTCATTTGGTTTTCGAACCCGCACAAAATATTCATCTGCATAAAACTCTTCATATAACTTTCTTGCTTCATTAAGGCTAACGATCTTATCAAGATAGATAGTTGAAACAATGCCTCGTATTGCTGGAACAAGATGGGGGACAAAAACTATTTCACAATGTTTTTTTGCATATCTATAGATAACTGACTCAATCTCTGGAACATGCCTATGGTTACCAACTTTGTAGGGCCCAAAGTTCTCATGTCGATGAGCAAAATGTTGAGCATCAGACAAGCCTTTGCCAGCTCCTGATGTCCCGGAAAGAGATGCAACAACGATCTCTCCTTCATAACCATACTGGATTAAAGGTGCAACACCTAAGGTAATACTCGTGGGAAAACATCCTGGGTTGCCAATAATACGGCTTTCTTTAATTTCTTGGCGAAATAACTCTGGTAGACCATATACTGCTTCACTTAAAAGCTCTGGGGCTAGATGTTTTTGACCATATACTGTTTCATAGAGTCCTTGATCTTGAAAACGGAAATCAGCACCAAGATCGATAACTTTTCCCGCAAATCGTTGGGCATACTTTGCAGCTACACCTGCTGGTACTGCAAGAAAAAGAAGATCAAGATCAGCAAAATCATCTGTTTCTGGATCAAGGAAATTTAGCTCTAACCCGGTAAAACCTGGAAATATCTCGCTTAGAGAGCTACCTGCATAGGTCCGTGAATAAACTTTAGTAACTCTAACCTTTGGGTGAGCATTTAAGATTCTAATCAATTCAGCTCCTGTGTAACCAGTTGCTCCAACAATACCTACTCTGTACAAAATCCTCACCTCTTTAGAAGTTTTGACTAATTATACTACACGGTTGCATAATATTGCAAGCCTTTTCTTATATTTATACTGACCAATAAGCAAAACAAGCCTAGATCAACAGCTACAGTACTTGTTTTTGCGTTTTACGGAAAGACTTTTTTGTTTAGCGACGATTTATGCAAACATCCTTGTATAATTAACAAACATTTATTTAATCGATATTTCCCATTTATACTTTATAACTAAAAACAAAGATCTAGACTTGTTAAGTCTAGATCTTTGTTTTGCAGGTATTTACTGGTAATCTTCGAAATTATTTTAAAAGGGGGGTTTTTATGTTTGGCTATACAGCACCTAAAAAACTTGATTTGACACTTAAGGACAACTACCTCTATAAAGCGCACTACTGTGGGGTTTGTGGCGCACTAAGAAATCACCATCTATTTTTTCGATTGGCAACAAGTTATGAAGCCACATTGCTTTCTTTGCTTTTAGCTGCACAAAATCCTAATCCTCCTCAACAAACCCGTCTTTTCTGTCCTTTTTCTGGTGAATTTGGTAGAGGTGTAGTTATTGACTCTGAGGAATGTGTCTCTTTTGCTGCAGAGGCCACTTTGCTTATGGGGTATTACAAACTTAATGATCAAAAAAGAGACCAACCAAAAACCGCCATTTTTATTAAGCCTTTAGAAAAAACCTTACAGGCTTCTAAAGATAGACTCTACTCTTTTGGATTAGACATATATGAGTTTGATAGACTTGAAAAACTACAAATAAAGCTTGAACAAAAAGACAAACTAAATCTCGATGACATTCTTATGCCAACTAGTAGAGCATTAGGGTTAGTTCTTAGTTTTACTGCTGAATTAACTAAAACCTATCGAAACAAAGAGAATCTCTATGCTTTAGGAGAGGCGTTAGGCAAGCTGATCTATATCTTTGACTCTATAGACGACTGGGAGAATGACAAAAAGAGAAACGGTTTTAATGGCTTAAAGGCATCAGGTTTCGGTGATGCCTATGGTTTATTAGAGCTTGAGTATGTTTTAAAAAGACTACTACATGTTTTGGCAGACAATTTAGCCGAAATTTATCTTCAACACTATGAAAGTATTTTTCACAACATTATACATATTGCTTTACCTCAAAAGGCTAAACAAAAGATCTCGATACTTAAAGACATCACCTAATAATCACAAAAGCAATATTTCCTGTCCCTACCTTTTATTCTAAACAATTTTTGTGTTTCTCAAAAAAGGAAGTTTTTGCCCCCTGAATAAGTTTATAGATAGGTATCTTAGTTGCTTAGGGGGGGTTTTTATGAAAAAGTCTATTAAAGTTTTGCTTACTTTATTGGTCTTGTCTTTTAGTATTTCCGCTGTTGAACTTGAAGTCTGGATGGTTGGTACGTCTGTTGAAAGAATACAAATCATAAATGAGATTATCAGGGAGAGCTTTACACCTCAAACTGGTATCGATGTAAAGATCTCTTCTTTGCCCTGGGCTGAATCTGACAGACGTTTCCAATTAGCTGTAGCAAGTGGTGATGCACCAGATACTGCATTAATGAGTGGTCTTTTAGCATCGGAGTTAGGGGTAAGAGGTGCTATGGTCGATCTTAAACAGGAATTTGGTAGTGACTTTACTGAACATACTAAAAATCATTTTCCTGGGGTTTTTAACACTTATGAATTTATGGGAGCAGTATTTGGTATACCTTTCCAAATGGACATGTCGATGATGGCCTATCGGCTTGATCTTGTGCAAGAATTAGGTATTGAAGTCCCTAACACTTGGCAAGAGGTTCGCAATATCGTGCCCAAACTTCAAGCAAAAGAGATGAATTTTGCTTTAGTTGCAGGTATTGGCGATGGTTCTTTTAGAGATTTTTCTGCGTTTTTGTGGCAAAATGGTGGTGCCTTTTACAGTGACGATCGCCTGGCATCTGCTTGGGATCTTCCTGAATCTATTAAAGGTTTTACAGAATACACAGACTTCTATACTCAGTATAAAATTCCTCAAGAGCCCATGCATCTTGAAGGATTTCGTCGTGGAGAACTTCCTATAACTTGCCTTCCTTACTGGGTATACGCCAATATGAACATCAGTCTTCCTGAGCTAAAAGGCAAGTGGGATCTTGAATTAATCCCTGGTACTATGCGAAATGGTAAACTTGATCGAACTTCTTGGGCTGCTGGTACTCCATTTGCCATTTTCAAAAATAGTAAGCATAAAAAAGAGGCTTGGGAATTTGTCAAGTTTATGACATCTCCCGAGTTTCAGGGTCGCTTCGCAGAAACAGTTATGACAAAGATTCCTGGTAGTATTCACATTCCAACAGCATCAGGTGCTTACAATGCTTTACCACTGCCGGATCATCAAAAAGAGGTCCTTTTAGGTGTAGTTCAAACAGCTAAAGCTCCACCATTTGCTATTGCCTCTGAAGCAATTGTTCTTCGACATATTGAATTTGCCATAAATAAAGTGGTCTTGCAAAAAGAAGACCCACAAAAAGCTATCCTTGAGGCTGCAACTAATATGAATAGTGATCTTAAAACTAAATACGCCGAATATAACAGGTTTATTAAAAAGTATAAATAAGCTCTATAAAGATTTGCCTATGAAGACAACTATACTGTTTATCTTATACATTAACCCACACTAATAAAGCCAAGTTTAAACAAAGAAAGGGATCGCAATATAAGAGCGATCCCTTTCTTTGTTTGCGTATACCTAATTAAATCGGTGCTATAGTTTAGAAGAACTAACCTATCGATATGTACATTTTGTCTTTATCTAGATACTCATTGGCCTTGTATCCTTAAAGGTCAAGGTTTTTTGAAAATCACTTTTGGACATCTAATATCTTTAGGCCTTTTTGATACGTTAATTTGTTTATTAGATAAAGTACATACCCATACAGATTACTAAAAATTGGCACTAACAACCAAATTAAGCTATTTACCGTTTGCCGAAAATCTACTTCCTTAACACCATACTTTTGGTAAAAACGACCATATACAGAATAGTGGCCAATAGCAAAAACATCTACTATGCCAAGTCCTTCTAGACCCATAACTTTTCCTAAGAAGAAAAGTAGAAAAAAACCTGAAAAGGTAAAAATTATCACTGCTATTATTTTTACTTTAGCTGTGTTGTAGGTATATAAAAAAGGTAAGATAAAGCCTGCTGGAATTATCATAAATAAAACCTCTACAAGCCTCTCTAAACCAAAAAATAAACCTACACAAAATGCCAAAGCAAAACTAAATAGAAAAAGGGTTAAAAGATCATGTCTTTTCATTAGGATTGCCATTAGTCCAGGAATAAGGTAGCGAAAATAAACCCCTACTCCAGGTAAAAGGATTCCTAAATAGTAAAGTACTAAACTCACTGCTAAAAGCAGACCTGATTCAGTTAGTGTTTTTGTTTTAGACGACATTTGCTTCGCTTCCTTTCTGTACCTGCCAAAACCAGGAAGCAAACATTTCTTCCTCTATAGACTCTAATATCTTTTTCATCTCTGACTGTGGTAAATTCGCAAGTGCTTTTCTTGCTTTAGACATCTCTAATTGGCAAAAGGAAACCACTTTTTCTTTCAGTTCACCATTAGATGCTGAAGCTTTAAGAGAATCAAGAAACATAAGCAATTCTTTTTCTTCTAAAGAATCAAGTCTCTCCCAGAGGCTTTGTCCATCGTTTTCTTTGAAATAATCATTAATCATGGCTAAAGGAACACTTGCCCTTCTTTTTTGAAGATCAGTTAGAGCCGCTCCTTTGGTGTGCTTATCTAGCCCTGAGAGGTTATTTAAGTCATTTATTACTTGAAAGACTAAACCTAAGTGCAAACCAAATTCATCAAGAGCAGAGATCTCACTTTCATGCGCCCCGTTAAGAATAGCTCCTGATGACAGACTAAACTGAATAAGACTTGCTGTCTTACCTAAAGAGATCTCTTTTGATTCTTGAATACTCACTCTTTTACCTACTTTAGAAACCTCTAGCAACTCACCTTCGCATAAGAGTTCATGCATCTTAATAAATCGATGAAGATAAAGTTGTGGGGGATTATTTTCCAATAAAACCCTCAGTGAAAGTGCTACTAAATAATCTCCCATAGCTATAGCTTTATCAAAACCAAATTGATTATAAAAAGATGGCCGTCCTCTACGGAATTAATCTTGATCTATTAGATCATCATGTATTAAAGATGCTTTGTGCATTAATTCTAAAGAGGCAGCATAAGGAACAAGCATCTTAGGGTCTTTGCCTCCTGTAGTTAAATAGCCGATATTTTGCAACACAGGACGAAATCTCATACCTCCCTGTACTGCAACAGTGTACATTTCTTCTAGGTCTTTGTTTACCTCTACCTCTTCTAGAAGGTATCTTTCAACATCATTTGCTAAGGGTTGGAGCTTTTTATAATAGAATTCTTCACTCAAAAAAAGAGCTTTAGACAATTTAATTCCTCCTGACCCATCAATTAGATCAATTTGCCTCTTGTTACAAAGATTAATAAATCTATCTTGTTAGTGTTATTTCAAAAGCCCTATGGTAATTGGCTATTTCTTCTCTAATTTTTACAAAAGCAACGTTTCCTATCATTAAAAGCTGTCTCTTTTCACCAAAGAAAAAAGCATCATAAGGCATAAACAAAGTAAAATCATCATAAGCTGCAGATTTATAAGGACAACTAAATATTTCGCCAACAATTAAGCGCCCCTTTGCATCTTGATATCCCTGCCTTTGGCCTCTAAAAGGCTGACCTTGTCGGTCCGTGAAATAACAAAAACAAACAATATCTTGATTTGTATATCCATGGATTTCAAAACTTAGATGAATTTTAAACCCTTCTTCGCCATTTTCATAGCAATCAAACTCAAGCCAAACGTTGTGAAGTAAAATATCTTGACCTCTTGTTTTTGGCCCTATACGTTGTTTATTTAAGCCTGAATCGATTGCATTGCCAATTGATGCTCCAAGGGCCGCTCCAAAAGGATTTCCTCCTGATATAACAAAACCAAGAAGTGCGCCCCAAAAGGTACCACCACTATCTCCCCCCATAGAACCACTCCTTATTTCTTTATTTACAGTTACCACAGATCGCTTGTAATGCTAAACCTAAACAAAAACCCTGTAAACAAGCGTCACAATCTTCCTCATCAGATGTATTTCTATAATCATCATTTGATCTAATTGGCCTTGGATCTCCTCCAAAGACCTTTTTCAGTTCCAAGATTTGGTCACGACTGTTTTCTATCTCCAAAAGAAGTTGCAGGTTTTGATAACTTTCTAGATAGCGGCCTTCTTTATCTAAGTTATGAGCCAAAACAAGCCTCTCTCTCAATAGTGCAGGTAGTGGCCCCTTTGTTTTTTCGTATTCTACTAACCGAGCAATAAAATCAAATTTATTAATGATATTACTAGCTATGTCAAGGTAAATCTCCATAAGCCATTCTCCTTTCTAAGCTTTTAACATATTAGATGTATCACTTTTTGATAGTTAATGTTTTTGAAATCTTGTATGATCCCTTCCTACTTAAAAGAAAGCGAAAAGTTTATCTATATTTTTCCCCTCTGATAAACATTTCTTAATATCCCTGTCTTTTCCTTGGAGAATCGGCTTAATTTAATTTTTTGTTTGATTGCTTTCTTTTCTTTTCAAAAGAGATTTTTTGTTGCACTGTTTTTTTTGCTATCAACAACAATATTCATAATCGAAAAAAACAGAGACTAGCTCCTATAAAGAGCAAGTCTCTGTCCTCTGTTTATCACAAGACTTAGGTGAAAAAACTTCTAGAAAGCGTAGTTTAGCCCCATTAATAACCTATAAGGTTTGTTTTCTACTTCTTTGTTGTAGAGCATGTTACCACTAATATTTAGCCATACATTAGAAACCACCTGAATATCAGCGCCTACACTAGTACTAAGATAAGTATTACTTGTTGTTTCATTCATATACTTGGCATATACTTGCCCTGGTCCTAAGCCGGCATATAAATTGACATTGTCTAATACAGGTATTTGGTATATCCCTTCCATAGTTACTACACCGATAGTTAGTTTATCGTTTTCATCACCTCTAGCTACTAATTCGTAG
The DNA here is from genome assembly GCA_012842235.1 of Bacillota bacterium. Classification (GTDB taxonomy): domain Bacteria; phylum Bacillota; class DTU065; order DTU065; family DTU065; genus DUTE01. Next base: position 3,970 of record DUTE01000353.1, on the reverse strand, counting down.
CTGCTAAAGTGCCAATTACCTCTTAAACCAACATTCTTTGTGATGTCATAACCTACTGTAAAGCCATAAGAAAGCTTAAGGCCATCTGAACCTTTACCAAAGAATTTGGCTAATCCCCCGCCTACTTTAAAGCTACCTGCACTGACTGTTAAGGCAACTAGAAGGAAGATCGCCAGAAAACTAGTTATTCTCTTCAAAAAAACACCCACTTTCTTTTTTTCTAGTTTTTCCTAACCAAAACATTATATGCAAGGAAATGAATTATTGGCCAAATTTCAAGAAAAACTATCATCAGGTTATTTTGCTAAAGCCTCCATTGCTCTGTCAATTTCTGTGGGTTCTTGAAAACAATAACCATCGAGTCCTACCATAAGTAAATCCCAAATAAGACGATCAACACTCCAATCGGTGATATAAAGTGTCTTTGCATTAGTTAAATCTTTCAAAAAAGTAAATTCTCTAACTAGATCACTAGCCACTTCCGGGGTAAATATTATGATATCTTCACCATGGCCTAAATATTTCTTAGCACCATCCCAAGTACCAACTGTTGTTACTCTATGGTGTACTTCTTCACGTAAATACTTTTGAAGATCTCTTGATCTTCTATGAGGGGCTATTAAGATTACTTTCATAGTTTTCTTGCCTCCAGATAAAATAAAACTCATCCTCACCAAAGATAAAAGTCCCCTGGATAAAAGAGATCAATTGTTTTAGTCTTTCATTAATATCCTTCTTTTCTATCGGTCGAATCACATAAAAAAGTCCATCTTCACCATTACCTAAGGAAACTTCGTACTCCTTATCTTTTTGTAAAAAACTCTTTGTAATCTCATTTAACACATATTTCTCGCCAACTCCAAGTTCAACTTTTTTCAATCGTAGATGAACAAGAGCATTTTTTTCGGAGGCTGTTTTGTTGAGTATCTCACTTAATGATTCTCTAAAAAAAGGCTCTGGCCAATATTCAGGTGCCATTTCTCGAAGCTTATTCAGTTGATTATCTAGCTCAGATAATGCTGGCAAAGTGCTAATTACTTGGGGGTCCAAAAAAGCTTTAATTTGAAATACTAGAAGAGATAGCTTTGTACTCAGTTCTCTAGTCTCTTCACCAAGTTTTTTTAACCAAGAACTGTCAATCGGTGCCTCTTGGCTTTTTTCTGTTAGAGCAGCTTTTAGCTTAGAGATTTCTTTTCTAAGAAACATATTTTCGTTTTCGTAATTGTGATCCCGAGGAGCTTTTTCTACTCGTTGTTCTTTGCTTAAAGACCTTTGATTTGTTTCTCTAATAAAGGCAAGAAACAGACCTAAACATAAAAAAGGCACTATATCAAAGGCAAATCCATGTAAAAATCCGTCTACAACAAACAAAATTCCGCCAACAGTAAAAACAAGATAAGCTGCCCAGCGGTTATTAAGAGTTGCAAGCAAACTTAATACCAAACAAGCTACTAGTTCTTTTTCACCTGCGTTAGACAAATATAGCAAAAGAGGCACAACAAGAGGTAGTACAAGAAATTGCCATGATTTGTGTAAAAAAACTGTAATAACCATCAACACTGCTGTTGCAATCCACAAAGATAGGGAAGGATCTGTCAGTGCCTTAGCTTTGATAAAAGCAAAGGCAAAAAGACTTAAAGCTGTTACTAGTCTAATAAACCTGCTCATCAGAGATCACCTCGCTCTATTGTACGCAAGATACCAGCTTACTAATATCAAAAAAGCAAAAAAATAGATAGACTTTGCTATCTGCTTAAAAATAACCCAAGATAAATAGCCATTTATCTTGGGTTAACGATTTTATTTTTCTTGTTGCATACTTACAGCTTCGCGGTAAAAACTATTGGCGATTATAATAAGATCAGCTATGCTACTTGGTTCAACACTACTTAAGTTTTTATCATAACCACGTGCATCTTTGGCTTCTTTTAAATAAACATCTGCTTCTGTTCCTTTAGCAAAGATTATATCTTCTATGGCTTTTAGTGAGTAAAAACCTAAACAGCCTACATTGCTTAAGCGTTTTAGATAACCTTCTGCTTCTAGATATGCCCGAGGAAAATAAGTAGCAAAATCAACTTCTAATTGACTTAGTAACTCAAATTCGGTTTTAATAGCAAATAAAGCATCATAAAACTCCTTTTCTAGCTCTAAGCGCTCAGATTCGCTAGCCTCTTTGTAGTTGTTTAGTGCATAATTAAAACGAGTAACAAGTTCCCACATCTCTGGATAATTTGTTGTAGCACCTCCAGGAAGGCCAGTTACACTATTTATTGCAAATCTTCTTAAGGTCTGCCAATTACTACCACCTAGAATTTTGATAGCTGTTTCCCATGACTGCATAGGATTGTAGTTCTTCGAATTCCACGTATAGCTTGCTGCAGTCATTAAAGCTACTTTAGAAAGCTCTGCTTCGTTCATAGGATTAAAAGTAAAGCCATAGGTATTTGGCAAAAGCGGTTCTCTGCCTGATAGAGGCCCCATATAAAGTCGATTTCTAACATAATCATTGACAGGGTAGTTGTCCCAGTAAACAATTTCATGGCCCCAGGCACTAGCTATCTCTTTGGCATGTCCTTTAGTTATTCGTTGTGCTACTACCCCATAACCAGTTGAAAATACTAAAACATCTTGATCTAGCATTTCTGCAAATTGGTTACGGTAGCGAGAGGTCCCTTCTTGGTAGTAGTCTGTACCAACAACTATAAGCCTACTTCCTGGCAGTTTCTCTCGAAGATATTCCTGATAGCGATTACTCCACTCAATATGAGCTAAACCATAGTTGTTTTTATAATAGACCCTATCATCTTTAAATTTTAGGGTAGGATTAATATCATCAAAAAGTAGAGAAAATTTCTTTATACCTATAGATATCATATCTTCCGTTTTATCAATAAGTGCTTGCCAGTCCTCTTCTGAGGTAAACTTCAAACTATTGCCAGGTGAAATAGCGAAGATAAAATCAACATTATTGGCCTCTGCTTCTTTAACAAGTTCCTGTAACCTTTCTTTCTGCCCCTTTGGATAAGGATCTTTCCACTGCATTCTATGGTATGGATCGTCTTTAGGAGCATAGACATAGGTATTCATCCTTGTTTGCCCCATAAAACGTATAATACTCAGACGATCTTCATGGCTCCAAGGAGGCCCGTAAAAACCTTCAATGATGCCTCTTAGAGGATAATCTGGCCAGTCGAGTAAAATAAACTCATTAATACTTTCCTTGTTAGATGTAATTGTTTTAAACGCATCAAGAGCATAGACTAATCCCCTAAGGGAATTCGCACTGATTAAGCCGCTACCATTTTCAAGCTTAATAATAAAGGCTTCATCTCCTTTTCCCTCAAGCTCTTTTTGTCTATCCAAAGTTACTTCAACCCTAAAAGATCCAATATTCGTTTGATAATTTGCTTGGATATACTCAGGAATATTTTCAGCAAAAACCAACGATATTTCCTTGATAAAAATGGTTTCCGTGCCGTATTGTAGACTTTGAGGTTGAACAAACAGTTCTGACCCTTGAATTGTTAGTGCTAATATAATAATAAATACAGTTAAAACAAACGCTTTTTTTGTCATTTTTCTTAAAACCACCTTTTTTTAATAGCAGTAACTGTAATCAGCTATCTACTTTTATTGGCTCTTGCTAAACGGATGTTTTACAAAAGAATTCTTGTCCCATGGACCGATTAGCACTGAAAGTCAATGATTCTAAAACATCAACTTGGGCGACTTTAGCTACTGGCATAGGTAGTGTACGATTTTCAGTTTCTGTGAGAACAGCGGATTATGCTGCTAACAGTAAGATCAGAGTTATGGTTCTCCTAGATTATACAGATAATGGTACCACTACCATTATCTAAATCACAGATCCTCAGCATGTATCAGAGCCAGTTACAATAATCGCTTAAGGATTATGACCAATAAATTATCACCTAAAGAAAAATAGCAACCACAGTAGAATCAAGAC
>DUTE01000041.1 GCA_012842235.1 Bacillota bacterium | reverse complement strand
TTGCTTTTAACCTGTTCTATTAGTGATATATATTTTTATTTAAGCTTGCCAGAGATACCTAAACTTACTTATGATTATTCCCAACCTTTTGCGATAATTGATACACTGCCCCTTACTGAAGAAGATAGCCAAAACCTAGACTTTCCTCTCCTCTATGCTAAATATGAACTTCAACAAATAAAATCACAACAATATCCTCAGTTTACTCTTGAAGGGGTAGTTACCGTAGATAACTTATCGGTGGCATCTTCATATCTAGGGGTTAATCTTCGCTACCTTTTAGTCGATAGTAACAGAAAAAGCCGGCTCCAAACTGCTTATGACAAAATCGAAACAGAAACAATCCAAAGAGAGATCAAAGAACGAGAGCTTCTTAAACAAAAGAAACGTTGGTTATCAGACTATAACAACGCAGTAGTTGCTTTGGATACTGCTAAAGTTGTACTTGATGAAACTACTGAGCTTTATAATCTAGTTGAGAGAGCTTTTGCTGATGGATTAGTTCATGAATTTGAACTAAAAAAAACAAAACTAGCTCTGCAGCAAGCACAACACCAATTAAAAGTTGCTCATCATAAATGCACTAAAATGCAATTAGTTATCAATGGTTTGATACCTTATCAACAACAGCTAACCCCTGGAATTTACTAATCATAACAGTTCTTCTTTTTTCTAAACCAATGATCTTTAGTCTTTAGAATAGATACTAAAGGTCATTGGTTATTTTCTTGCTCTTTAATGGGTATTGTGGTAGAGACATTATCGTTAAAGTTAGTTATATTTATGCTCATGTTTGTGAAGCAAACATGTTTTTTGTTATAAAGAATGCTTAGTAGTTAGTAGTTGTCTTTAAGACCTTTTCCTAGCAGAGTATTTGGCAATAAATAAAAGTACTAGGGCCAAATGAAAAAGCCCTAGTACTTTTATTTATTTATACCTAGACAAAGCGAACTCAGCTTTTTCTTTTATTTCTGAGGGATGTGGTTGATTATAGAGATGGTTAAAAGGATCGTATTCTGGCATTTCGACAATTATCTCTAGGGTTTCACGTGCTTTTTGCCTTTTCCCTGTAGCAATCTGTGCTTCATACAATCCCCACCAAAGGTTTGGGCTCTCTGGTTCTAAGAAAACAGCACTTTGAGCCAATTCTAATGCTTTAGTTTTATTGCCAAACGACAAAGGACTACTAGGAACCTGGCGATACAAAAGAGATAAAATATATCGTGCATAAGCGTGTTTAGGTTCAATCTCTACCACTTTTTCCAGACAATCTCTCATCTGTTTTACTGAAGATAAAGCATTTAGAAAACCTACTGCCCTTCCTATTTGACCGTGTAAAATTCCACACCACAGATAACCTTCATAATTATTTGGTTCTAATTCAATAGCTTCTTTTGCCAAGGATAAACCTTGCCGCCAAGTGTTAACAGAATTGTCTACGTGCCAACCATATTCATTTATAGTTCTTGAAAGCCGCCATTTAATAGAATAACAGTTCTCATAGGTTGCGTCGCATGCCATTAAAATATTGTAAGATTTAATTATACATTCCGGTTGTTTTGTTAAGAGATATTCTGAATAAAGACTGTCAGAAACTGCAAGCATCTCCTTTAGACTAGAGGACTCTTCTTTTGCAGAAGCTGAACTAATCAAAGACATTAATACTAATAAAACAATAATACTGCTACAACTAAACAGTCTATTAGATTTATTAGCTGTAAGAGCCATAACTGCTCCTCCTGTTTTTTAGAAGCTACCAGATATACTAACTCTTACTTGATTTGGTGATTTGGCTATTTCTCCATTTTCTCCTTGAGAGATAACTCCACTGATTTTTATGGCAGTGTTAGCAAACGGTTTATATATTGCCTCAGGAATAAACAATGTAGACTTGTTGGTCAAGTCTTTTACCACTGTTGTTTCTAAATCAATATCAGAACTTAATGGTTTACTCGCTAGGATG
>DUTE01000352.1 GCA_012842235.1 Bacillota bacterium | reverse complement strand
ATATTCTCCATAAATTGTCACCGCCTAGTTTACCGCTCTTTATGAGAAATAGTTTTAGAAACAGTTCCTATAATAGCTTATTCTAAATACTTCTCTTTAATCCTGCAATTCAATAGTAGAGTTTGGTTCAGTATTTTTTTGTATAAATCCAAAGATGTAGTAGATTCTGCCGTCATCTTCCACCCGGTAATATGCTTTAGAACCATTTTGGAGTTCGCTTTTGCCGATAAATTCCGCCTTGCCTTCGGCAATTAGTTGTCTAATCCTCTCTGAGAAATTGTCCATAATCTATCACCCTCCTGCAGTCTCTAGGATGACCTTGCAATAACAAACTATGCAGTAGAAAAAGTGTTACCAAGCTTAAAATAAGTAAATAGATCTGGACTAATATCTCAAATAAGGAAAAAATCCAGTCGTTATTGAGAGACAAAGCTAAAAGACCAGTGTACATTGTTAAAAGTGGCAAGAAAATAAGCAGGAGATAGATAAAACCACCCCCTGCCAAAATATATGCATCTTCTAATCTAAAGGCCATTGTTTATAAGGAAAAGGATCACTAATTCTATCTAAAGAGAAATTTACCGGAGTAATAGAGGTAAGTTTTTTTGAAACTACGCTTATATCAGCATCATCTGGGTAGTCTCCATAAATTACCTCACCAGCCATCCAATAATACTCCTTGCCGTGAGGATCTTTTCTCTCTTCAAAAGCCTTACTGTAGAGCCTCGGTGCTAGTGTCGTTAATGCTCGGCCTTTATTAGGATAGGGAACATTAATATTAAATACAGTCTCTGGCTCAAGACCTTTGGAAAGGACAAGTGAGGCAGCCCAAAGAGCCTCTGATGCTGCAGACTGATAAGCTTCTTTTGTAAAACCTTCAACTAAAGAAACTGCCAGTGAAGGGATACCATATAAAGCCCCTTCCATAGCACCAGAAAAGGTACCAGAATAAAATATGTCTGTACCTAAATTAGGTCCATTATTTATTCCTGAAGCAATTAGGCAAGGTTGCTCTGGAAGGATAGTCTGTAGAGCTAACTTTACACAGTCAGCAGGTGTGCCATCAACCATAAAAGCTTTGTCCTTAAAACGTCGTATTCTTAGTGGTCTTGTCATAGTTACTGCGTGGCCTATAGCACTTCTTTCTCTATCTGGTGCAACAATGTAAACTGTTCCTAGTTTTTCTAAAGCTTTTGCTAAAGCCCAGATACCATCGGCAAAAATGCCATCATCGTTTGTTACAAGTATAGTAGCCATTAATATTTCACCCTTTTATTCTAAGATGGTACTTTTTACTCCTTCTAAGCTAGACAAGGCTCTTAGCATCTCTGCAGCATTAAAATACTTAGGTACATCAACCTCCAATTTCAAGGTAATTAAACGCTCTGGTACCTCTTCTTCTTCGAGGTTTAACACCTCTACATTGTAGAGATTGACTTTGTATTCTCCTAATATAGTAGCAATGCTTCCTATCTGCCCTGGCTTATCTATTGTGGTTATTATTAGATACCTATATAGTTTTCTTAAAAAAGCTTTTTCTAGTCTCTGTATGTAGGTAAGGGTAACAAACGCTAACACACTAACAAAAGCAGCTGGGACATACATACCTGCACCTGTTGCCAAACCAATAGCAGCAACAACCCATAAGCTAGCAGCTGTAGTTAAACCCCTTACATTAGTTCCTTGATGAAGAATCGTCCCTGCTCCTAAAAAACCAATACCACTTACAACTTGAGCCGCTAAGCGAAAAGGATCTCTGGGCACAACTGTGGGATCTGCATAACCATAGGCCGATATTATCATCATTAGAGCACTACCAATACCAACTAGAATATGAGTTCTAAAGCCAGCAAATTTTCTACTGCTTTCTCTTTCAAGCCCAATTAATCCTGAGAAAAGAAGAGCTAAAAATAGTCTTAAAATTGCCTCACCATAAGATATTCCGTACACTTAAAACCCTCCTGAGAATGGAAGTGGGCCTATATTAAGGCCCACTTTACAAGATCAATTCTTTTTGAATCTTGTTTTTTACACGGCACAATGCATTATCAATGGATTTTGTATGAGTATCTAGTTTATCAGCCATCTCTTTGTAACTCAAACCACTTAGATAAAGTGTAAAGACTCTATACTCAAATTCACTTAAAGACATAGAAATAAAGCTTTGAGTCATTTCCAGTTTTTCTCTATCGATTACTAAGGCCTCTGGATCAACTACTGTATTATCAGTAATAACTTCAACTAATGTACGATCTCCTTCGCTATCATAAACTGATTTGTAAAGCGAAGTATAAGAGTTTAGAGGAATATGCTTTTGTCGTGTAGTTCCTTTTATCGCACTAATAATGTTTCGGGTAATACATAATTTAGCAAAAGACCAAAAATTTGAAGAACCAGGATTAAAATCTCTAATAGCTTTGAATAAACCTATCCTACCTTCCTGTAATAGATCATCATCTTCTGCACCCTGTAAAAAATATGGTTTACTCCAAAGTTGAACCATCCGTTCATACTTGCGAATAAGATACTCCTCTGCTTCACAATCCCCTCTTTGAGCCAGTTCGACTATTTCTTCGTCGGTCATGCCTTCGTAGCGACATTTCCCCCGTTTTTTCGCTACTTGCAGCAAGGTTGCCATCTCCACACCCCTTTTTAACCTTCTGGAATCCACTTAACTTGTTCTCCATAAGATGCGGGGTATTATTCTACTTTGAGACGATAATAGTTTTGTGCAGACTCTACTTTATCTAGTTAATTTCTAGATTTACCAGACTTTTTTAATTGAGGCCACAGTCTCTGCATCTAACTTTGATACGATAGCAGAGGTGAGTTCAATGGCCTTGTAATAATCTTGGATATTGACAACACCTGTATGACTATGAATATACCTTACCGGCACACCAATACAAAGTGAAGGTACTCCACGGTGCACCAAACTGAGCTTTCCAGCATCAGTACTTCCACCTTCCATTATATCAACCTGGTAATTAATGTCTAATTCCTCTGCTGTTTCAAAAGCCAAGTCTCTCAGTTTTAGGTTAGGTATTAAGGAACGATCAAGAATGAAGATAACAGGGCCTTTACCTAGTTTAGCTTGAGCTTTATTCTCATCTACACCTGGTGTATCCCCTGCTATAGCAACTTCAAAAGCTAAAGCTATGTCTGGATCAACAAGAGTACCTGCAGTTTGTGCTCCTCTTAGGCCAACCTCTTCTTGAACTGTCCCTACTACATAAAGCTGGTTAGGATGTCCCTCGTTTTTTTGCAATTTCAGTGTTTCCACTGCAATTGCACAACCTACACGATTGTCTAAAGCTTTACCAATATACATATCTTCATTACCCATGCAAGTAAACGGACTTACCGGAACAATAGGATCTCCCGGTCTAATACCTAATTCTTCTACTTCTTCTGCACTAAAAGCACCAACATCAATAAACATATCATTTTTTTCTACTGGTTTCTGCCGCTCTTCTTTACTTAAGATATGGGGCGGTTTCGATCCTATAACACCAATAACAGGTCCTTTTCTCCCATATACAGCAACTCTTTGGCTTAAAAGAACTTGAGCCCACCAGCCTCCGAGTGCTGAAAAACGAATAAAACCCTCTTTGGTAATAAGACGCACCATAAAGCCAATTTCATCCATGTGACCGGCAACGAGAATCTTTGGCCCTTTATCGCCATCTTTGGCAATAATTGAACCAAGATTATCAGTCACAATCTCTGTGTTTAATTTCGTTAATTCTTCTCTAAGAATGTCCTGGATATCTCTCTCAAAACCTGAAACTCCAGGAGCATTACTTAGATCCTCTAAAAGTTGTAGTGAATCTCTCATGCCTATCCCCCTAAAAACGCCCCATCTTCTTTGTCCATCCTTAATATCTATTCTCTTAAAATCCTCTATTGCCTGCAATATTGATGATTTCTTTAAAATAATTATAAAAAAAGCCTATCCCGTCCGCAACCATCATTCTGCGAAACGGGAATAGGCTATCTGTGAGGTAACATAACTAAGATACCCTTTCCTCTTGTATTTTCAAAAGATCAGGCGGAAGCAATCCGCGCTGTACTTCTGAGGATTGTACATTTTGAGCACCGAATTTCTCTAAGAGATAGTCGCATGCTACCCAGGGATCGACAGACTCACCACAAGTAAATACATCAATTGCCGCGTAACCAAGCTCAGGCCATGTATGAATCGCCAGATGCGATTCGGAGATGACCACAACGCCACTTACGCCTTGTGGGCTAAAATGATGAAAGGCTACTTCTCGGACTTCTGCACCAGCTGCCAAAGCAGCAGCCACCATGATCTTTTCCACCTGGCGAACATCATTCAAAACCTCTCTGTCACATCCGTATGCTTCACAAAGGATGTGTCTACCCAAAGCCTGGGTCAATTTATCTCCCTCCTTGTTGTATTCTCCGAGAATTTTTATTACTCAGAGACCCGTCTATTTTGACTGAATCCATTATACGCAGGTTTATACTGACAAGTCAAGCAATTTTCCGTAAAAATTCAAGTAAAGCTAGTTTAGACTGGAAATAATTCAATGATCCTTGCAAATACGCTCGATAAGGCTCTCTTAGAGGTGCATCTGCGCTTAATTCTGAGGTTGCTCCTTGAACAAAAGTACCTGCGGCCATTATTACATCTACTTCATACCCAGGCATAGGACCAGGCACAGGAGTAACAAAACTATCAACCGGTGAACAATGTTGAATAGCTTGGCAAAAACTAATCATCTCCTCTTTATTATTAAAACCAATTAGTTGAACTGTGTCTGTTCTTTTTTCAAAAGGATCAGGTGAAACCCAATAACCTCTTTTTTGCAAGACATAAGCAAATAGTAGGGCAGACTTCATAGCTTGCAAAACCATAATAGGAGCCTGGTATAGTCCTTGCAAAACCAATTTTGTTTGATTGAATGTTGCACCTAACTCTGAACCAAGACCTGGGGCTGTCAACGCCTCTGCAGAAAGTTCCACAAGATCTGCTCTACCTGCAAGATATCCCCCTGCTTGAGCAAGACCTCCTCCTGGATTCTTAATTAAGGATCCAGCAATTAGATCTGCCCCCATAAAAGTAGGTTCTTCTTTTTCGACAAATTCACCGTAACAGTTGTCTACATAACATACCGCATCACTATATTTATGCACTAACTCTATGGCACTCTTTAATTCTTCTACCCTAAATGAGGGTCTATCACTATAGCCTCTTGAACGCTGAAAATATACCATCTTTGTCTCTTGTTTAAGCTTGTCTTTGAGACCTTCAAGATCAATTTTCTCTTCTTTTAAGTCTAAAACATCGATATGAATCTGATATTTTTTTAAACTAGAGAAAGAATCACCACTTAGGCCCATTACTGTCTGCATAGTATCGTAAGGAAGGCCTGTAGCTAAAACAACCCTATCACCTGGCCTTAATACACCTTTTAAGCCTAATGTTATAGCGTGTGTGCCTGATACTATCTGAGGGCGAACTAGTGCACTTTCGGTGCCAAACACTTTACTATATACCTCTTCTACCGCACTTCTACCCTCATCGTTATAACCATATCCGCAACTTGAAAAGAAACTATATTCGGCTACATGTGCCCCTCTAAAAGCATCTAGAATACGCACACTCCAATATTCACAGACAGACTCTAACTCCTTAAACTTTGCCTCTAACTCTTTTTCTGCACTCTCTACTTCATGTAATAGTCCATCACTTATTCCTAATTTGCTATACATATTTATATTTATCCTCCTAGTAATACAAGAACTATCTTATGAATAAATTTCTCCATCTATCATAATCCTGATTTACGATCCCTTCAAGACAAGATATGTTCTATCAAGGAATATCCTCGGAAATAATCACCATTAGATCGTCTCTTTTTATTCTATCTAATCCTTCAAGCCTTAATGCTTGTTGCCGCATGGCTCTTTCTAAAACGTTTCTGACATCTCGTCCATTACCCTTAAGGTCCCTAAGCCGTTTTTTTAGTTTTTCTACTGCTTTTGGTGAAAGCCGATAATCCCTTTGTGCTACAAACAAAAGGGCAATCTCTAGTAACTCTAGTTCTGAATAATCAGGAAAATCAATCACAATTGGCATACGTGAAACAAGGCCTGGGTTTAGTTTTAAAAAAGCCGACATCTCTTTAGGGTATCCTGCAGCAATTACAATCAATTCATGCCTATGATCTTCCATAGCCTTTACTAAAGTGTCTAAAGCCTCTCTGCCAAAGTCTTTGTCTCCTCCACGTGCTAAAGAATAGGCTTCATCAATAAACAAAACACCACCTAAAGCTTGATTAATAACTGCTTTAGTCTTTTTTGCTGTATGTCCCACAAATTCACCGACTAGATCGGCACGTTCGACTTCTACTAGCTGTCCTTTAGGTAAGACGCCATAATATTTTAACAGTTTTCCTACTATCCTTGCTACTGTAGTTTTTCCTGTGCCAGGATTGCCAATAAAAACCATATTCAAACACAGATCTTCAGTTTTTAATCCTAGTGTCTTTCTTTTGTGACAGATCGAAGCATAGGCACAGATCTCTTTTAACTCTCTTTTTACAGTTCCCAAACCTACAAGACTCTCTAATTCTTTAGAGGGCTCTAGTTCTGAGTCAAGTTTTGGGAAATTTTGCTCTCGTTCTTGTTGTAAATATATTAACTGCCCTTCCCAAGGCGAACCACTGACCCAGGAAATCATCGAATAATCCCTCCCTAGGTCTACAGTATGGTTTTTTGCTTAACTATGCCACCAAAAAAGAGCCTTACAAATTTTACTAGACCTGTCTTATCTAGGCCTAGTAATCTTTCAGGCTCCTTTTTTAGGCATCTAAGTCACAAAAGGTAATGTACTCAAATACTGCTTCATGTAGAGAAGACGGATCAGCAAAATCCGCATGGGAAAACCATTTTATTCGCTTATCTCTGCGAAACCAAGAGAGTTGCCTTTTAGCATATCTACGTGTATCTCTTTTTAGAATTCTCACAGCTTCATCCATTGTGACTAAACCCTTTAGATACCAGATCATCTCTTTGTAACCTAAAGCTTGATATGCTGTTGAATTGCTAGAGAGCCCATTTTCATAAAGAGCAGTTACTTCCTCCAAAAGCCCATTATTTAGCATCTTATCAACGCGAGCATCAATACGGTTATAAAGAATTTGCCGCTCATCTGTAACCCCAATCCAAATGGCTTTATGCTTTGGCGTAAACTCTCTTGCCTCTTTTTGAAGTTTGGAAAGAGGAACGCCGGTTTTAATATAAACTTCTAAAGCGCGAACAATTCTTCTAATGTCATTTGGATGTATCTTTTGTGCAGACTCCTCGTCACAACTTAAGAGTCGGCGATACATATATTCGTTACCTAACTCTTCTGCTTGAGCTAACAGCTTTTGTCTTAATTTTTCATCTCTTTTTGGTTCAGGAAATAACAGACCATCTAAGGCCGCTTGGATATAAAGCCCAGTTCCCCCAACAAAGATAGGTCTCTTTCCTCTTTTTTGAATCTCTATAATAGCTTCTTCAGCAAGTTCTTGATACTCGGCAACACTAAAGTCTTCATTTGGTTCAACTATATCGATCAAATGGTGGGGGATTGTTTGGTTTTCTAAATCTACTTTGGCTGTGCCAATATCTAGACCGATGTAGACTTGCATAGAATCTGCAGAGATAATCTCTCCATCTAACTCACTTGCTAAAGATAAACTAAGATCTGTTTTCCCTGAAGCTGTTGGCCCAACAATAGCAATAATGTCTTGAGACATCTTCCCCCCTCCAATCTTTTATCTATTTCGGCCAAATCTCTTTTCTAACTCTTGCCAGTCAAGTCGCAACATAGTTGGTCTACCATGTGGGCAGAGAGAAGGTGTTTTACACTTATTTAATTCTAGTATTAAAGCTCTCATCTCAATTTCTGTAAGTATATCCCCTGCTTTTACTGCACCTCTACAGGCTAGTATAGCTGAGGCTTTTTCCCGAAAATGGGGTCCTTTTTTCTCTAACAAAATCTCTCTTATTACCTCTTCTGCTTCAGTACCAAAAACATCAACAGGAACATGGGTAATAGCTAAACTTGACGGTCCAAAATCAGCAATTTCAAAGCCAAATACCTCTAAATCTTCCCTTAAACGCTCTAACGAAGCAAACTCTTCAGGAGAAAGTTCCAAGGGCAAAGGGAACAAAAGTTCAGTTTTAGGTAGATTCTCATTAGCTAAGAGATATTTTTCATATAGTACTCTCTCATGTGCAGAATGTTGATCATACAGAAGAATACAATCTTCCCACTCCGCTATAATGTATGTTTTATTTACTTGTCCTAAAATCTTTGGGTAGGCAAGATTGTATTCCTGTCTCTGTTCTTTTATTAGTGATACATCCTCAAAGCTATCTTTTCTTGGTAGTTGGTAGTTTTGTCTTTGTTGGTCAAACTCTTTGGTAGTTGTTTCTTCTGTTACTTCTTCTTTAGGATAATCATCTCTTTTTTCTACCCATTCAATAACCTTTTGCATGGAAGAACCACTTTTTTCCGGGGGTAGATGCTTTGATTGTTTAGTTCCATAGGGATTCATGAAGCTTGCTGGTTCTAAAAGTCTTTTATCAACAGCATCGCGTACAGCCCTATGCACTAGAGAAAAGACCTGAGTTTCACTGGAAAGCCGAACTACTAGTTTGGCTGGATGTACATTAACATCAATGTCCTCTTGTGGTATTGCCAGATCTAAAAAAGCTATTGGATAGCGGTTTTTAGGAATTACATCGTAAAAAGCTTTCTCTAAGGCTGCAAGAACAGTCTTACATTCAACTAAACGATTGTTAATAATAAAGATCTGTCTGTCTCTTCTGCCTCTTGCAACATCTGGCTTGCCTACATAACCTTTAACCTTATAGTCGCCAAAATCTAGCTGTATTTCTAAAAGTTCTTTCGCAAGCTTTTGCCCATAAACAGAATTAATTGCTAGAAGCATAGAACCTGTTGCTTGGGTCTTAAGGACTTCTTTACCATCGCTTATAAAAGAAAAAGCTACATCTGGTCTAGCAATTGCCATCGCCTCTAACAAACGCTGTATCCTGCCACTTTCTGTGTTTTCTGTCCGCAAAAACTTTCTTCTAGCAGGAACATTGTAAAATAAGTCTTCAACTTCGACAATGGTTCCTCTAGAGATTGCTTTTGGGGTTATACCAAGAAATTCTCCGCCTTCAATTCTTACTTGTGCTCCTGTTTTACCTTCTTGGCAACTAGAGATTTGCATACGCGAAACTGCAGCAATTGAAGGTAGTGCCTCTCCTCGAAAGCCAAGAGAACTAATATTAAGGAGATCTTCAGCTTTGGCTATCTTACTTGTTGCATGCCGCTCTAAGGCAAGGGGTAGCTCCTCTTGATTAATTCCCACACCATTGTCTCTAACTCTAATAAAGGAGATACCACCACCTAGGATCTCCACGGCAATCTCTGTAGCCTTGGCATCAAGTGCATTTTCCACAAGCTCTTTGACAACAGAGGCAGGCCTTTCGACTACTTCACCAGCGGCAATTTTGTTGGCAGTATCTTGATCAAGTACTTTAATCATGTCTACGGCCTCCTTTTTGCCTCTTTGACTAACTCTGATAAGACATTTAGAGCTTCAAGGGGAGTAAGATTATTAACATCAATCTCTCTTAACTCCTCTATTAAAGGATCTTCCTGTGTTTGAAAAAGACTCAACTGATTGATTTTAGTCTCTTGTTTTTTTGAGCCCTTTTCAAGATCATATAAAACCTCTCTTGCTCTTTTTAGTAGTTCTTCTGGTAATCCTGCAAGTCTTGCTACATCGATTCCATAGCTACGATCAGAACCACCAGGAATGATTTTTCTCAGAAAAAAGATCTGTTTACCTGAATGCTGCACAGCTACTTGTAAATTAAATACTCCCTCGAGTTTTTCTTCAAGTTCTGTTAGTTCATGGTAATGGGTAGCAAAGATTGCTTTTGAACCAATGTGATCATGAAGATATTCTGTAACGGCCCAAGCAATACTTAAACCATCAAAAGTAGCTGTACCACGACCTACTTCATCTAAGATAACTAAACTTTTTTCTGTAGCATTGTTTAAGATATTGGCTACTTCTGTCATTTCCACCATAAAAGTAGATTGACCAGAAGCTAAATCATCTGATGCACCAACTCTAGTAAAAATTCTATCAACAATACCAACAGTAGCACTCTCAGCAGGTACAAAAGAACCGATTTGCGCCATAAGTACAATTAGGGCAACTTGTCTCATGTAGGTTGATTTACCAGACATGTTGGGACCTGTTAGAATTGCAATACGACTTTCTTTGAGGTTAAGAAAAGTATCATTGGGTACAAACTCACCTATAGGTAGATATTCTTCCACAACCGGATGTCTACCCTCTTTAATCTCTATGCTTGTACCTGTATTAACTAGAGGTTTAACATAATTTTTTTGCTTAGCTACTTCAGCTAAAGACGCATAAACATCTAGTTCAGCAATTAAATGGGCTGTTTGTTGTATCCTCCCAATGCTATCTTTGAGCCTGTCTCGAGTTTGACAAAAAAGATCATACTCAATAGAGTTTATCTTTTCTTCAGCACCTAAAACCTTGGCCTCGTACTCTTTAAGTTCAGGGGTGATAAAACGCTCACTGTTTGCGAGTGTCTGTTTTCTTTGATAGTCTTCAGGAACTAAATTTAGATTGGCATTACTTACTTCAATGTAGTAACCAAATACTTTATTAAAACCTACTTTAAGAGATTTGACACCTGTTCTTTCTCTCTCTTTCTTTTGCAGGTTTGCTATCCATTCTTTTCCACCGCGGGCAATATCTCGAAGTTCATCTAGCTCTTTGTTATAACCTTTTTGAATAAGGCCCCCTTCTGTTAATAAAAAAGGTGGGTCATCGACAATGGCATCAGTTATTACCTCTTCTAAATCCTCAAGACAATCTAGCTTACTAAGGTCTTGAAGTGCATCTTTTTGGCAAATTAGATCTTTAATTCCAGGAAGTTCTCTAAAAGAATCCCGCAAAGCCACTAAATCCCTAGCATTAGCTGTTTGGTAAGCTAATTTAGAAGCCAACCTTTCTAAGTCATAGACCTTTTCTAGAGAATCCCTAAGTTGTGTCCGTAAAAGATCCTCATTAAAAAGACACTCTACTCGATTTGAGCGTTTTTCAATCTCTTGGATATCGATAAGAGGTTGAGCTAGATATCTTCTAAGCAATCTCCCACCCATTGCAGTCACAGTCTTATCTAAAACTCCAAGCAATGAGCCTTGCTTTTTATTCTCCCTTAAGGTTGTTAATATCTCTAAGTTTCGCTGAGTATAGCTATCTAAAACCATATAGTCATTGAGTGAATATGCCTGGATATCTCTTATATGCTCCAGAGAGATCTTTTGAGTCTCCTTAAGATACTCAAACAAAGCCCCAGCAGCAGAAACTGCATAGGGTTTATTTTTAAGCCCAAAACCTGCTAGGGTTGTCGTCCCTAGATGCCGTGTAAGATTTCGATAACATAATTTACTCTGAAATGCCGATTCTTCCCGTGCTTCATGACTAACTCTTAATGTTACCAAAATATCTAAAATACTTTGTGCAAGCAGGTTTTCTGGATAGATTACCTCTTTGGGGTTCAAACGAATAAGCTCATCACGGGCCTTAGCTTCTGCAAGTTCTCCTCTTATCTCTGTAGCTTTGAAATCTCCAGTTGAGACATCTGCATAAGCGATACCAAAAGCATCACCATGGCCAAAAATACAGGCAACATAGTTATTACTTTTTTCATCTAAAGCTTGAGGAAGTGTTATTGTCCCAGGGGTTACAACCCTTGTAACTTCTCTTTTTACAACACCTTTGGCAAGCTTAGGATCTTCGACCTGTTCACAGATTGCTACCTTATAGCCATTTTCTACTAATGTTAACAAATAACCCTCTACTGCATGATAAGGAACGCCACACATTGGTATCTTTCCTTGGCTACCAGCATCTCTACTTGTAAGGGTTATCTCTAAAACCTTAGAGGCGACTTCTGCATCATCACCAAACATCTCATAGAAATCTCCTAACCGAAAGAAAAGGATGCAATCTGGGTATTGCATTTTTATCTGATAAAACTGTCTAAGCATCGGTGTTAGTCCACTGAGATCCATAATCTCAAAGCTTTCCAGACTCATCTAATTCACCTCGGTTGAATAATCACCTAGTTTGTTCTTAATCTTCCCAGTAAGGAGCGGTATTTAAGGCAGTAAATATCTTTTCTTCAAAACAGCGGTCGAATGTTTTTTCCCAGTCTTTAGGTATAGGTAAGAGACAACTTATTTTACTACTCAAAAAGCCCATAACAAGCCCATCATCATCTAAGTCATCGATGAACTCTGCAGGAATTAGATAGATACTATCTGCCTTTTTAACTGCAATATACCTTACAGTAAAGGCTCCTATATCTACCACTTGAAAAACTACCTCTCCTAAAGGTTGTTTATCTATAGTAAACGAAGAAAAGCCTACAATATCACACCTATTGGTAAAAAGAAGGTTACCGATCATAACATCCTCCAATTAAAGCACTCCCTTACATATCTCCTTCTAGTGAGGAGAGTTTCCCATCAGTTACTGTAACTAAGACAGTTTGCCCTACTAGATTTTTCGGTCCCACAAAATTAATAGTTTTATTGGTTCTTGTTTTACCTGTCCATTTATGAGGATCTGTCTTGCTTGGTCCTTCAACAAGTACCTCTACAGATTTGCCGATTAATTCTTTATTAAGTTCACTTGATATCCTGTTTTGTACTTCAATTAACCGATAGATACGTTCTTTTTTT